>NZ_JAGPYA010000030.1:0-83117 GCF_018070245.1 Micromonospora sp. M61
GACCAGGCCGGCCTCGACCACGTCGCCGACGAACTCAACGACCGCCCCCGCATGACCCTGGGCTGGGCCACCCCAGGTGAGAAGATGACCCAGCTCCTAGGTGTTGCAACCACCAGTTGAGCCCGCCCTTCATGGCCGCAGACGCTAGATCGCGCTGGCGCTGCCCGATGCCCTGCCGGCGGGATCGTCGTCCGGCCGTTACCACCGCCGAACCGACAGGATCTTGTCATCGGCGTCCGCAGGCGGCCAAGGTCCGCTCGGCCCTTCCGCCGCGGGTCAGACCGGCATGGTGCGGCGGCGTCGGCGCTCGGCACGCCACCACTGGTGGATGAGCACCACGCTGGCGATCAGGCCGAGGCTGGCCGGTGCGGCGGCATACCAGTTGATGTGGCCGGGCGAGCTGACCGCCGAGCCGATCGCCGCGTAGCCGACGGCGGTCGGCGCGGAGGCGATCACGCTGCCGGCCAAAAACGGCAGCACCCGCGCGCCGGTCGTGCCGTAGCCGTAGCTGACCAGCCCGAAGCCGGCGATGGGCAGCAGCCGCACGGTGACCACACCGAACACGCTCTGCCGGGCGAACCAGCCATCGAGGCGGGCCAGGCGACCACGGACCCGTTCGGCCACGAACTCCCGGCCGAGCAGCCGGCCGACAGAGAACCCGATCGCCGCGGCCACCAACGCGGCGCCCAGGGCGTACGCGGCGCCCTCCAGGGGGCCGAAGATCGCGCCCGCGGCGAGCGTGATGAAGGTACGGGGGACCAGCGCGACCAGCAGCAGAGCGCCGCCGAGGATCGCCGCGACCGGGGCGAGGTCGCCCAGCCGGTCGGCCAGCAGCGGCAACTGCTCCGGATCCGGACGGGGCACCAGGAGCAGCAGCAGCCCGCACCCGCCGATCAGCAGCACGAGCAGGGCGAACCGGGCGGCCGACGGTTGCCGGAGCAGCCGACGGACGGCTCGGATCATTGCCGGGCGGCGGCCACCGCGGAGCGGCGCTCGTTGCGGAGCCGGTCGGGCCAGGTGTCGTCCAGCGGAGGAAGCTGGTGTGCCCCGGTGGCCCAGCGCAGCAGCAGATCGGCCAGGGCGGGGTTGCGGGCCAGCGCCGGGCCGTGCGAATAGGTGCCCAGCAGCTTGCCGCGCCACGCGCCCTCGGTGGCACCGTCGTTGCCCACCCCGGCGGTGACCCGGGCCAGCGGGGAGACCTCCGGGCCGAGGTGGGTGCGGCCGCCGTGGTTCTCGAAACCGGTCAGCGGTGGCAGGCCCAGCCGGGGGTCGATCTCACCGGCCAGCTCGCCCACGGCCCGGCTCGGGCCCCGGTCGGACTGGAGGTCGAGCAGCTCCAGGCCGCGGCACTGCACGCCCTTGGCGAAGAACGAGGTGCCGAGCAGCTGGTAGCCGGCGCAGACACCGAACACCACCGAACCCTGGGCGACCGCCCGGTGCAGACCGCCGTCGGCGAGCAGGCGCTGCGCGCCCAGCGCCTGTGGGCCGTCCTCGCCGCCGCCGACCAGGTAGATGTCGGCGGTCGCGGGCAGCTGCTGGTCGGAACGGACCTCCAACACCTCGACGGGCATGCCGCGTTGGCGGGCCCGGCGGGCGAGGATCAGGGCGTTGCCCCGGTCGCCGTAGGTGGACAGCAGGTCGGGGTAGATCCAGACGATGCGCAGGCTCTCAGATGACACGGTCCAACTCCGCTCGGATGTCCTGGAACGCGGTGTAGTTCGCGATGACCTCCAGCCGCCCGGGCGGGACCGACCGGATCGCGTCGTCGAACGTGCGGACGTGCTGGAACGGCACGTCGTTGACGTCCAGACGGACTGCCAGGTCGTATGCCCGGTCGCCGGTGATCAACACCTGCCGGCCACGGAGCGGGGCGAAGTCGACGTCGTAGAGCCAGGAGGTGTCCAGACCGTCGGGGTCGCGCGCGTTGATGGAGAGCAGGGTCGGTGCGTCGTCGGCCATGTCGAAGGCCTCCAGCCAACTGGCCGGGTTCTTGGCCAGCAGCAGCCGGATGTTGCGCCCGTCCTTGTCGACCTGCGCGTAACGGCCGGCCACCGAGGTGACGATGCCGAGGCGGGACACCGCGTCGACCGGACGGACGCCGAACTCGGCGGCCACGGCCAGCGCGGTCGCGGCGTTGCCGAGATTGACCTTGCCGGGTAGCTGGAGCGAGACCTTGTGCCAGGCCCCGGTGGGGTCGAGCACCCCCTCGTCCTCGACGACCCAGTTCGGCTCCGGTCGGCGCAGCGGGCAGCCGGTGCACCACCACTGGTCACCGGAGCGCTGGATGGTGGAGCCGCACTCCGGGCAGACCCAGGAGTCGTCGTGCCAGCGCTGGCCGGCACTGAACCAGGTCACGTGCGGCGGGTTGATGCCCCGGGCGGGGTCGCCCGGCGGGGTGGCGGCCCACACCACCAGCGGGTCGTCGGCGTTGGCCACGACCCGCACGTTGGTGTGCCGGACCAGGGCCGCGCGCCAGAGCTGCGCCATCATGGCGACCTCCTTGGCGCGGTCGAGCTGGTCGCGGGAGAGGTTGAGCAGCGCGACCACGTGCGGCTCGGTCGCCTCCAGCACCTGGGCGAGGTAGTGCTCGTCCACCTCCAGCACCGCGTACGGGGTGCTGCCGGCCTTGGCCAGCGCCGAGGTGTGCCCACTGGGCATGTTGGCGCCGAACGAGTTGGTGGCGACCCGGCCGAGCACGCCGACCGCGGCCGAGGTCAGCCGGGTGGTGGTGGTCTTGCCGTTGGTGCCGGAGACGAGCGCGATCGCACGCCCGGCCGACAGGTGGGCCAGCAGGTCCGGGTCGATCTTCAGGCCGATCCAACCGCCGATCACCGAACCGTCGCCGCGGCCGGCCGCCCGGGAGAGCGCTGCGGCGGTCCGTGACACGGAGCTGGCCACCTTGGCCCGTAGGGGCATTTTCGCGTCGGTCACGCGAGCGAGGTTACCGGACCGCCCGCCCCGCCAGATCGCCGCCGACGGTGAACCGTTCGGCCGTGGTGGCTGCGCGGGCGGCCGGGTGGACCTCCGCCGGACGGAGTCGATCTATGTCGGAAAGCGGACCACGCCGGAGGGCGGTCCCGGCCCTCCACTCCGCTCCACCCCTTGTGACGTGCTGTTTTAGGCGGGGATCGGGCGCGCCACGCGGGCGAATCTGGTTGCGGGTGGAGGGAAGTGGAGTAGAGTGGGGACCAATGGTGAGGCCGGGAGGGCTCACCGGCCCGGGGGGTCAGCGGCGCCGCGAACGCCGCTCAAGGGCGAGGGGGTTGGGCCGATGTTCCTCGGCACCCACACTCCGCGCCTGGACGAAAAGGGCCGGTTGATCCTTCCGGCCAAGTTCCGGGATGAGCTGGCGGGGGGTGTCGTGGTCACCAAAGGGCAGGATCGTTGCCTCTACGTCTTCCCGACTCCTGAGTTCCAGCGGATCGCGGAGCAGTTGCGCGCGCAGCCGATGACGCACAAGGCGGCCCGGGCCTACAGCCGGGTCTTCTTCGCGAGCGCGCACGACGAGGTTCCCGACAAGCAGGGTCGGGTGACCATTCCAGCCCATCTGCGGGAGTATGCCGCGCTCGACCGCGAGTTGGTGGTCATCGGCGCGAGCACGCGGGTGGAGATCTGGGACAAGGTCGCCTGGGAGACCTACCTCGCCGAGAGCGAAGACGACTTCGCCGACATCGAGGAGGGGGTGCTGCCAGGCGGTCTGTAGGGCGGAACGGCGCCCGACGTACTGCGAGATCTCCAGCCGCTTTCGAGTTCCTGGCACCCCTTCCCCGGTGCCAGGCGCACGATCCAGTCATCGGGCGACGGTCCGGTGTCCGGCGGGAGCGGATGGGGATCTGGCGGTACGACGGCAGCGCCGTCCGACGACAGGCGCACGAAGAGAACGGACGTTTCAACCAGTGGGGGTCATCATGGGGGAGTTGCGCGGCACGCACGTGCCGGTGCTGCTCGAGCGGTGTCTCGAGCTGCTGGCCCCCGCGCTGGGTCGAGGCGGCCGGACGATCTACGTCGACGCGACGCTCGGCCTGGCCGGGCACGCGGAGGCGGTGCTGGAGGCGC
Organism: Micromonospora sp. M61; assembly: GCF_018070245.1. NCBI lineage: Bacteria > Bacillati > Actinomycetota > Actinomycetes > Micromonosporales > Micromonosporaceae > Micromonospora > Micromonospora sp. M61. The sequence continues at coordinate 4,057 of NZ_JAGPYA010000030.1, forward strand.
ACCCGGAGACGGTCCTGATCGGGCTCGACCGGGACACCGAGGCGCTCGCCCACGCGCGGGTCCGACTGGCCCGGTTCGCCGATCGGGTGCACCTGGAGCACGCCGTCTACGACGAGCTTCCGGACGTGCTCGACCGGCTGGGCTATCCGGGCATCGACGGGATCCTGTTCGACCTGGGTGTCTCGTCGTTGCAGTTGGACGCGCCCGACCGCGGGTTCGCGTACGCCCAGGACGCGCCACTGGACATGCGGATGGACCAGACCCGGGGGGTGACCGCCGAGGAGGTGGTCAACACCTACGGGCATCCGGACCTGGCCCGGGTGCTGCGGGTCTACGGCGAGGAGAAGTTCGCCGGCCGGATCGCCTCGGCGATCATCCGGGAGCGGGAACGCGCCCGGATCACCTCGTCCGCGCTGCTTGCGGAGCTGGTCCGGGACTCCATCCCGGCGGCGGCCCGACGAACGGGCGGACACCCGGCAAAGAGAACGTTTCAGGCTTTACGGATCGAGGTAAACAAAGAGTTGGCAGCGCTGGAGACAGCGTTGCCATCCGCGCTCGACGCACTGACCGTGGGCGGTCGCATGGTGGTCCTGTCCTACCACTCGCTGGAGGACAGGCTCACCAAGGCGGCGCTCGCGGACCGGGTCCGCAACACGGGCCCGGTCGACCTCCCGGTCGAACTTCCCGGGTCCGGTCCGACGTTCCGGCTGCTCAGCCGGGGCGCCGAACTGCCCGGGGAGGCGGAGGTCGCCGCCAACCCGCGCGCCGCCTCGGTGCGGCTGCGGGCCGCGGAGCGACTCGACCCGAACGCGACAGAGCTTGGGCGGACCGACCGCGAACGGTCTCGCCGACGGGTGAAGGGAATGCACCAACCGGGCACGGGGTCCGCCTGATCCGTGGGGGGTCAGGGGCACCGGGACGGCAGAGGGACGGACGTTGAGGGGGAGGGACATGAACATTGACAAGCGCGGCCGCCGGGACGTCACCGGCGGCGAGCAGCGCGCACCGCGGTCGGGGGGCCGGACCGCGGCGGAGCGGGCTCCGCGCCTCGGAAACGGTACGCCACGCATCGATCGAACGAATCGGCAGGGGGAGACTCGCGCCCGGGGGGCGCGCGAGTTCCCGACTCAGGGCACCGCCGCGCTGCGACCGGTCGAGAAGGCCGCCAGCGCCACCGTCGCCCGCCCGCCTCGGCTGCGGGTGGCGCCGCCACCGCCGGTGTCGGTGCCGCGCGCTCCGTTCGCGGCGCTGATCGTGCTGCTGGTGGTCGGCGGGGTGCTGGGCATCCTGGCGGTCAACACCAAGATCAATGAGAACGCGTTCCGGTTGGAGCGGTTGCAGCAGCAGCAGGCTCGACTGGACCTGGAGAAGCAGCAACTGGACAAGCAGATCGCCGAGGCCGAGGCGCCGGGCAACCTGACCGCCGAGGCGCGGCGGCTGGGTCTGGTGGACGCCGGCGAGCCGGGTTACATCCGGCTGCCGGACGGCAAGACCATCGGCGTGCCGCAGCCGGCGACCGGCAAGCCGTCGGTGACCAGCCAGGGTGCGGGAGGCTGACCAGTGCCACCAAGGTCGGACGAGCCGCGCCGGGACCCCACGGGGGCCCGGCGCGGTTCTTCGCGTGACGCCGGTCCCGTCGACGGGGAGTCCCGCACAGGCGAATCAGGCATCGGGGGCATCTCCGGGGCTCGCGCGTACACCCCGAGGGGTCGAACCGTGCGCGAGGAGCGCGGCACGCCGGTGCGCGGTCAGGGCGCCGAGCAGAGGCGTACGCCGCGCAGCACCCGGTCCGGCGACCCGTTCCGGCCGGCGTTGCAGGTGCTCGACGGCGGCCGGGCCGCCGCCCGGGCCGGCCGGCGCGACGCTCCGGCCGCTGGGCGCGGCGGCGTCGTGCGCACCGTCTCGCCGCGCACCCCGCGTGCCCCGGGCGTCGACGAGCCGCCGCCACGGCGCCGGACCACGCCACGCGCGCCGCGGCGCACCGACCGACCGGCGGCCCGCCGACCGTCCCGCAAGCCACCGCGCCCGCCGAAGCTGGCCGAGTCGCGACTGCGCCTGCGGCTGGGCACCGTGCTCGCCCTGACGCTGTTCGCCGTCATCGGGATCCGGCTGATCTTCCTTCAGGCGGTCGACGCTCCGGCGTACGCCGGGGGCGGCATCGCCGACCGCCTGCGCACTGTCGAGCTGCCGGCGCCGCGGGGCGCGATCTACGACAGCACCGGCGCGCCCCTGGCCCGCAGTGTCGAGGCCCGCTATGTCTTCGCCGACCCGACCGAGGTGAAGGACCCGCCCGCCACCGCGAAGGCGCTCTCCCCGCTGCTCGGCATCCCGGCGTCGAAGCTGGTCGAGCTTATGAAGCCCCGCAGGCTGGAGAACGGCAAGTTGTCCACGTTCGCCTACCTGGCCCGGGGTGTGGAGATCCCGACCGCCAAGCGGGTGCAGGCGCTGGAGCTTCCCGGCATCGGTGTGCACCGCGACGAGAGCCGTGACGTGCCCGGCGGTGACCTGGCGGCCAACCTGATCGGCTTCACCAGTCAGGACATGGCCGGCCTGGAGGGGTTGGAGGCCCGCTACGACGACGTGCTCGCCGGGCAGGACGGCAAGCGGGTGTACGAGGCCGGCCTCGGTGACCTCGCGGCGCCGATCCCGGGCGGCTACAGCCAGACCACTCCCGCCAAGCCGGGCAGCTCACTGACCCTCACCATCGACCGTGACCTGCAGTTCCGCACGCAGCAGATCCTCAGCGCGGGCATGGCCCAGCAGCGCGGCGGCACCGGCGTGGCCGTGATCATCGAGATCCCCTCCGGCGCGGTGCTGGCCCAGGCCAGCAATCCCACCTACAGCGCGGCGAAGCCGTTCCCGAGCGACCCGGTCGCCCGGGAGGACGCGGCGACCAGCTTCGTCGTCGACCCCGGCTCGATCCACAAGGCGATCACCTTCGGCGCGGCGTTGCAGGAGGGTGTGATCACGCCGGACACGGCGCTGCCTATCGCGAACAGCATCAAGAAGGGCGACACCTGGTTCTCCGACACCCATCCCGCCGACGGCAAGAAGATGAGCGTGCCGGGGATGCTCGCCTACTCGTCGAACGTCGGCACCATCACGATCGCCGACCAGCTCGGCAAGGACCGGTTGATCGACTACCAGAAGCGGTTCGGGCTGGGTAAGCCCACCGGCGAGGGAATGCCGGGGGAGGCCAGCGGACGTCTGCTGCCGGCCGACGAGTGGAGCGACTCGTCGGAGGGGTCGGTGCCGATCGGGCACAGCGTCGACGCCACGCCGTTGCAGATGGCCGCCGCGTACGCCGCCATCGCCAACAACGGCACGTACGTGCAGCCGCACCTGGTCAAGGAGGTGATCGGCCCGGACGGCAAGCGCACCCCCGCGCCGGCACCGGTGACCCGGTCGGTGCTCAGCCCGCAGAACGCGGCGGCCCTGCGCACCATGCTGGAGGCGGTCACCACCGTCGACCGCGCCACCGGCCTGGCCGCCGCCGTCCCCGGTTACCGGGTCGCCGGCAAGACCGGCACCGGGTGGCGACTGGTGGACGGCAAGAAGCAGCCCGGCGAGGTGTCCTCCTTCATCGGCATGGCCCCCGCCGAGAACCCCCGGTACGTGATCGCGGTCTTCGCGTACGCGCCCGGTGGTGGGGGCGCGGCGATCGCCGGCCCGGCGTTCCGCGACATGATGCAGTTCACGCTGCGTCACTACCGTGTACCACCGTCAACCGGTGGTTCCGCACCCAAGTTCGTGGTCTATCCGCGCTGAGCAGCAATGGCGGGACATCATCGGTGAGTGCCGACGAACCACCGGGGCGGCTGTGCGGCCGGAACCGGACGACGGGGTAGGGTCTGACGCCGTGCCCGGCAATCCACGTCCACGTACCGTGACCGGAGTCCGGCTCGGCGATCTCGCCGTCCGACTCGCCGTCGACCTTCCGGCGGACGCCGCCGAGGTGGTCGTCACCGGGGCCACCCACGCCAGCCAGGAGGTCCATCCCGGCGACCTGTACGCGGCGTTGCCCGGCGCTCGCCGGCACGGCGCGGAGTTCGCCGCCGGCGCCGCCGAGGCGGGTGCCGTGGCACTGCTGACCGACCCGGCGGGTGCGGAGCTGGCCGCGGGCAGCGGGCTGCCCGTCCTGGTGGTGCCCGACCCGCGCGCCGTGCTCGGCGAGCTGGCCTCGGCCGTGTACGGCGACCCGACCGCCGGTCTCACAGTGATCGGGGTGACCGGCACCGCCGGGAAGACCTCCACCGCGTACCTGATCGAGTCGGGGCTGCGGGCGGCCGGCCACACCACCGGGTTGATCGGCACGGTCGAGACGCGGCTCGGTGACCTGGTGATCGACAGTGTGCGCACCACTCCGGAGGCGACCGACCTGCACGCCATGCTGGCCACCGCCCGCGAGCGGGGGGTCACCTCGGTGGTCATGGAGGTCTCCAGCCACGCACTGGCCATGGGCCGGGTGGGCGGCGTCCGGTTCGCCGTCGGCGGCTACACCAACTTCGGCTCCGACCACCTGGACTTCCACGCCGACAGCGACGACTATTTCGCCGCCAAGGCCCAGCTCTTCGACGGGCGGTGCGCGGTCGAGGTGCTCAACCACGACGACCCGGCCCTGAAGCCGCTGTACAAGCCGGCCACCGTCACCTACTCGGCGGCCGGCGACCAGGGCGCGAGCTGGTGGGCCGACGGCGTGGGCGGCGAGGGGTACGCGCAGCGGTTTACCGCGCACGGCCCGGACGGCGTGGTCCTGGACGCCGGGGTGGCACTGCCTGGCCGGCACAACGTGGCGAACGCGCTGCTGGCCATCGCCGCGCTGGTCGGTGCCGGGGTGGACCCGACGACCGCTGCGGCCGGGGTGGCCGCCTGCGGTGGTGTGCCGGGCCGGCTGGAGCTGGTCGACGTCGCCGCGCCGGTGCGCGGCGTTGTCGACTACGCGCACAAGTCGGACGCGATCGTGGCGGCGCTGGCCGCGCTGCGCGAGTTGAGCGCCGGACGGCTGATCTGTGTGATCGGCGCCGGTGGTGACCGGGACCGGGGCAAGCGGCCGGTGATGGGCGCGGCTGCGGCGGAGGGAGCCGACCTGGTGCTGGTGACCGACGACAACCCGCGTACCGAGGACCCGGCGGAGATCCGCGCCGAGGTGCTCGCGGGCGCGTACCGGGCCGGAACGGCCGCCCGGATCATCGAGGTGGCCGGCCGCCGCGCCGCGATCGACGAGGCGGTTCGGCTGTCCGAGCCGGGCGACGTGATCGCGCTGCTCGGCAAGGGGCACGAGCGCGGCCAGGAGGTGGCGGGCGAGGTGTTTCCGTTCGACGACAGCATCGAGCTGGCCGACGCGCTGCGGGCCCGCTTCGGGGACCTGGCGGTCCAGCGGTGATCGCGCTGAGCCTGGCCGAGGTGGCCGCGGCGGTCGACGGCCGGCTGGAGGCCGCCGATCCCGCTGCCACAGTGACCGGTTCGGTGGAGTTCGACTCCCGCAAGGTGGGGCCCGGTTCGCTCTTCGTGGCCTTCCCCGGTGAGAAGGTCGACGGGCACGACTACGCGGCGACGGCGATCCAGGCCGGCGCGGTGGCGGTGCTCGGCAGCCGTGCGGTGCCCGGGGTGCCGATGGTGCTGGTGGACGACGCCCTGACCGCGATGGGCCGGCTGGCCCGTGCCGCGGTGGACCGGCTGCCGGAGCTGACCGTGATCGGGGTGACCGGCTCGTCCGGCAAGACCACCACGAAGGACCTGATCGGTCAGCTCACCGCCCGGCTCGGGGCCACCGTGGCGCCGCCCGGTTCGTTCAACAACGAGCTGGGTCACCCGTACACCGCGTTGCAGGCCGGGCCGGACACCCGCTACCTGGTGATGGAGAAGGGCGCGCGGGGGATCGGGCACGTGCGGTACCTGTGTGAGCTGGTGCCGCCCCGGATCTCCGTGGTGCTCAACGTCGGCACGTCGCACATCGGCGAGTTCGGCTCGCAGGACGCCATCGCCCAGGCCAAGGGAGAGCTGGTCGAGGCTCTGCCGGCGGACGGGCTGGCGGTGCTGAACGCCGACGACCCGCGGGTGGACGCGATGGCGGGTCGCACCGGCGCCCGGGTGGTCCGCTACGGCGAGGCGCCGGACGCCGACGTGCGCGCCGAGGACGTCACGCTGGACGAGCGGGGGCACCCGTCGTACACGTTGGTCACCCCGGAGGGCCGCGCGTCGGTGCGGCTCGGGCTGACCGGCCGTCACCAGGTCGGCAACACGCTCGCCGCGGCGGCGGTCGCCCGGGAGCTGGGCATGCCGCTGGCCGAGCTGGCCACGGCCCTCGGCGAGCTGGGGCTGGTCTCGACCCGTCGGATGGACGTCTTCGACCGCCCCGACGGGGTGACCGTCATCGACGACTCGTACAACGCCAACCCGGCCTCGATGGCGGTGGCGGTACGGGCGCTGGCCAGTATCGGCCAGGGGCGGCGTACCGTCGCGGTGCTCGGTTACATGGCCGAGCTGGGCCCGTTCGAGCGCGACGGCCACGCCGAGGTCGGCCAACTCGTGGCCGAGCTGGGCGTCGACCGGCTGCTCGTGGTGGGCGAGCCGGCAGCGCCGATCCACGAAGGCGCGACAGCGGTAGCGAACTGGGGAGGAGAGTCGGTGCTGCTCACCGATCAGGCGGCGGCCGTCGAGGTGCTGCGGAGCGAGCTACGACCGGGTGATGTCGTCCTGGTCAAGGGTTCCCGGTACCGGACCTGGGAGGTGGCCGACGCCCTGCGCGCCGACGCCGGTGGGGAGCCGACCCGATGAGGGCCGTCATCGTCGCCGTCGGGGTCGCCTTCCTCGTCTCGCTGTTCGGCACCCCGATCGCGATCAAGTTGTTCACCCGGCTCAAGGCCGGTCAGCCGATCCGGTCCGACGGCCCGGCCATGCACCAGGGCAAGAAGGGCACGCCCACGATGGGCGGCGTGGTCTTCATCCTGGCCACGGTGATCGCGTACGTGGCCGGGCACCTGGCCCTGACCAGCCTGCCGGACCAGCAGATCGCCCAGGTGGAGCCGACCATCACGGCGTTGGTGCTGCTGGGGCTGATGGTCTTCTCCGGTGCTGTGGGTTTCCTCGACGACTTCCTCAAGGTGCGCAAGCGCAACAGCGCCGGGCTGAACAAGCGCGGCAAGCTGCTCGGCCAGATCCTGGTCGGCGCGGTCTTCGGGGTGATCGCGCTGTGGTTCCCGAGCACGATGACCGACGGATCGGGCCTGGCGACCAACACCGAGACGGTGGGCAGCACCACGCTGAGCTTCATCCGGGACATCGATGCCCTGGAGGTCAGCAAGGTCGGCGCGGTGATCATCTTCATCTTCGTGGTGATGGGCGCGACGAACGGCGTCAACCTCACCGACGGCCTCGACGGTCTGGCCACCGGCGCCTCGGTGATGGTGCTCGCCGCGTACGCGTTGATCGCGTTCTGGCAGTACCGGCACTGGTGCGCGGACCCGAACTACACCCAGCCGTACTGCTACGAGGTCCGCGACCCGTTGGAGATCGCGCTGATAGCCGGGGCGGCAGCCGGGGCCTGTGTGGGCTTCCTCTGGTGGAACACGTCCCCGGCACGGATCTTCATGGGCGACACCGGGGCGCTGGGGCTGGGCGGTCTGATCGCCGGCATGGCGATGTCCACCCGCACCATTCTGCTGCTGCCGATCATCGGTGGGCTCTTCGTGATCATCACGATGTCCGTGGTGATCCAGATCATCTCCTTCAAGACCACCGGTAAACGGGTGTTCCGGATGTCGCCCCTGCAGCACCACTTCGAGTTGGCCGGCTGGAGTGAGGTCAACATCGTGGTGCGCTTCTGGATCATCGCGGGCATCGGCGTGGCCATCGCCCTGGGCCTGTTCTACAGCGAGTTCCTCGCCAACATGACCTGATCGGCCCTCGCGATCCCCGCACTCCCAGGCCGCCCGGACGGCCCGCCCCGCGCGGGTTCCGTCCGGGCGGTTGGTGCTTTCAAGGCCGGCGCGGGAGTTCGACACGCCCGGTGCGTCGTTGTGGGCGTGCCCGGCGCGTCCAGCGGTGATGATGTCGGGGTGGGGGAGGACTCAGGCACCGACGACAGGACAGCCGGTCGGCCGCGACGGTCACCGGGCGCGACGCGTACCGCTGCGGCGGGCGCGCCGCCCGACGACGCGCGCGGCCCGGAACCGGGTGCGGCACCGCGGGCAGCGGACCCGCCACCACCCGTGCCACTGCGCGGGTTGGACGGGGCCGGTGGGCTCGCCGCGCTGCGCGGTCTGCTGGCGCGACCGCTGGCCTCCTACTACCTGCTGCTGTCCAGCGCCGGCCTGCTGCTGCTGATCGGGCTGACCATGGTCTTCTCGGCGACCAGCGTGAAGGACTACGCCGAGGACGGCAACGCCTCGGCCTCGGTGACCAAGCAAGCGATCTTCGCGGTGATCGGCATCGGGGCGTTCTGGGTCTGCCAGCGGCTGCCCGCCAGCACGTACCGCTCGCTGGGCCGACCGCTGCTGTTCACCTCGATCGGGCTGCTGCTGGTGCTCAACCTGCTGGTCGCCTACGCCCGGCTCACCAAGCAGAAGTCGGCCGGGTTCGGGCCGATCGAGGCGCGACTGAACTGGCTCTTCGTCGGCGGGATCCAGGTGCAGCCCTCCGAGCTGGCCAAGTTCGCGCTGGTGTTGTGGGGTGCGCACCTGATCGCCCGCAAGGGCGCCGCGCTGGGCTGGTGGCGCGAGCTGGCCACCCCGCTCTTCCCGGTGATGGGCCTGCTCTTCGTCCTGGTCGGCTACAACGACACGGGCACGATGCTCTGCCTGCTGGCCCTGGTGGTGGGTCTGCTCTGGGCCGCCGGCGTCCGCATGCGGGTCTTCGGCGCGCTGACCGTGGTCGGCCTGCTCGGCGTGGGCCTGCTCGTCGCGGTGGCATCGCTGGGCGCCGGCTCCGGCGAGCGGGGCGAGGACAATTACCGCTTCGCCCGGCTGGCCATGTTCTTCAACCCGCCGGACCCGGAGACCTGCAAGCTCGACGGCTGTCTCCAGTTCTACCAGGGTCGGCTGGCCATCGAGCACGGCGGCTGGTTCGGTGTCGGGCTGGGTAAGGGCAGCCTGAAGTGGGACTGGCTGCCCGAGGCGCACAACGACTTCATCTTCGCGATCATCGCCGAGGAGTTGGGCGTGATCGGGTGCGTCGTGGTGCTGAGCCTGTTCGCGGTCCTCGCGTACACCGGGTTCCGAATCGCCCGCCGGGTCGACGACCCGTTCCGCCGGCTCGCCGCCACCGCCGTGACCACCTGGCTGGTCAGCCAGGCCGTGATCAACATCGGTGGGGTGGTCGGGCTGCTGCCGATCACCGGTCTGCCGCTGCCGTTCATCTCCGACGGCGGAAGTGCCCTGGTGGTGACGTTGGCGGGCATCGGCATGCTGGCGTCCTTCGCCCGCGCCGAACCCGATGCGGCCCGAGCACTGCATGCCCGTCCGCCGGCCCGGTGGGTCCGACTACTCTGGGCCCCGTTGCCGCCGCTTCCCGGCCGGCGTCGCCGACCGGCGACGCCGCCCGCTGGCCGAGGGTCCATACCCCGGTCCCGCGAGCGGCGCCATGACGACCAGGCCGCGCCGCGCGGGGTCCGCCAGGACCGCAACCGCGGGGGTACGGCGAGCGAAAGGAGACGCTGATGGGTCCGCTGCGTTCGGTGGTGCTCGCGGGAGGTGGCACCGGGGGGCACGTCTACCCGCTGCTCGCCTTCGCCGACTGCCTGCGCCGACACGACCCGGGCGTCCGGATCACCTGCCTCGGCACACCACGCGGCATGGAGAACGACCTGATCCCGCCGCAGGGCTACGACCTGCGGCAGATCCCGGCGTACCAACTGCCCCGGTCGGTCAACATGAACCTGGTCCGTACCCCGGGCCGGATGTGGACCGCGGCGCGCGCCGCGGGCAAGGTGATCGACGAGGTACAGGCCGACGTGGTCGTCGGCTTCGGCGGGTACGTCTCGGTGCCGGCCTACCTGGCCGCCTGGCGTCGCGAGATGCCCATGGTGATCCACGAGGTGAACGTGCCACCGGGTGTGGCCAACAAGCTGGGCATGAAGTTCACCAAGAACGTCGCCGTCGGCTTCCCGCACCAGCCGAGCCAGGCCGAGTCGCTGCGCGACGCCACAGTGGTCGGGGTGCCGCTGCGCCGCACCATCGCCGCACTGGACCGGTACGCGCTTCGCGACGCCGCCCGCGCCCACTTCGGGCTCCGCCCGGACCTGCCGGTGCTTTTCGTCTCCGGCGGCTCGTCCGGCGCCCGGTCGATCAACCTGGCGGTCTCCGGGGCGGCCAAGGAGCTGGCCCGCAACGGCGTGCAGGTGCTGCACGTGATGGGCGCCCGCAACGAGCCGGTGCCGATCCCCACCGACCTGCCGGTGCCATACGTGACGCTTCCGTACCTGTCCGAGATGGAGCTGGGCTACGCCGCCGCCGACCTGATGCTGGCCCGGGGCGGGGCGATGACCGTCGCCGAGGTTGCCGCGATCGGGCTGCCGACGATCTACGTGCCGTACCCGCACAGCAACCAGGAGCAGCGGCGCAACGCGCTGCCCGTGGTGGAGGCCGGCGGCGGGCTCCTGGTCGACGACGCGGAACTCACCCCGGCCTGGCTGGAGCGCACCGTCATCCCCCTGATCCGCGACCCGCAGCGGTTGTACGCGATGGGCGCGGCGGCAGGGGCGTACGGCCGACGCGACGGCGACGAGGCCCTGCGCTCCTTCGTCATCCAGGCGGTGGCCCGATGACCGCGCAGTTCACCCCGGCCGGCACGCTCACCGCGGAGGACCTGGGCGCCGTCCACCTGATCGGGGTGGGCGGGGTGGGCATGCTCGGCGTGGCCCGGCTGCTGCTCACCCGGGGCATCCGGGTCTCCGGCAGCGACCTGCGTGAGTGGCCGTCGCTGGCGGGCCTGCGGGCGCTCGGCGGCACCATCTACCTCAGCCACGAGGCGACCAACCTTGACGGCGTGGACACCGTCGTCTACTCGTCGGCCATTCCCTCCGACCACCTGGAGCTGGTCGAGGCGCGTCGGCGCGGGCTGCGGGTGCTGCACCGGTCGGAGGCCCTCGCCGCGGCGATGACCGGCCGCCGGGCGGTGGCGGTCGCCGGCACGCACGGCAAGACCACCACCACCTCGATGGTGACGATGGTGCTCCAGCAGGCCGGTGTGGACCCGTCCTTCGTGATCGGCGGCGAGATCTCCGAGGTCGGCTCGGGCGCCCACCACGGCACCGGCGAGCACTTCGTGGTCGAGGCGGACGAGAGCGACCGCTCGTTCCTCATCTACCGCCCGTACGTCTCGATCATCACGAACGTCGAGGCGGACCACCTCAACACCTACGGCGACTACGCGACGCTGGAGGCGGCGTTCGTGGAGTTCGCCCGCCTCACCGACCCGGACGGGTTCATCATCACCTGCGCCGACGACCCGGGCGGTCGGCGGCTGGCCGAGAGCCTGCGCGCCGAGGGCCGGCAGGTGTTCACCTACGGCGAGGCGGCCGACGCCGACCTGCGGCTGACCGAGATCGTCTCCTCGGCGCGTGGTGTGCGCTATCTGGCCGCGATCGACGGCCGGTCACTCGGCGAGTTCCGGTTGCCGGTGCCGGGGCGGCACATGGGGCTGAACAGCGCCTCCGCGGTGCTGGCCGCGTACCTGCTGAAACTGCCGCTGGAGGCGGCCGAGGCCGCGCTGGCGGTCTTCCCCGGAGTGCGGCGGCGCTTCGAGCGCAAGGGCGTCGCGGACGGCGTGCTGGTCTACGACGAGTACGCCTACCACCCGACCTCGATGACCCTCGCCATGCAGACGCTGCGCGAGGTGGCCGGCGACGGGCGGTTGATCGTCGTCTTCCAGCCGTACCGGCTGTACCGCACCCGCGACAACCAGGCGGAGATCGCCGAGGCGCTGGCCATCGCCGACGAGGTGGTGCTGTTGGAGGTCTTCGGGCCGGGCGAGCTGCGCCAGCCCGGCGAGGGCTCGGCGGCGCTGATCGCGGCGGTGGGGCTGCCCGCCGACCGCAAGGTCTTTGTCGACTCGTGGGAGGCGGCGCCGGTCGAGGTGGCCCGCAGGGCCCGCCCGGGGGACGTCGTGGTGACCATGGGCGCCCCGCCGATCTCGCTGATGGGTGACGAGCTGCTCGCCGCCCTGGGGGCGCGTGCGAACGGCTCCGCGCCGACCGCGACCGTCGACCCGGTGGCCACCGCCCCGGTGATCGGTGATCCGGTGCCGGGTGGCGCCACGGCCGGGGGCGACGGAGCGGCCCTCGGTGGCGCCGTCGCGCCCGGCGGCACGGCGCCCACGGCCGGATGAGTCCCGGCCCGGCCCGAGGGCGGACCCGCGCCGCCGACGGCGGCGCCCCGCGTCGCGGTCCGGCGCGGCGTTGGCAGCTGGTCCGGGCGAGCCGCGACGCGGTACCGCCCTCGACCCGCCGGTTCATGGCCCGTGCCCGGCAGCGTCGCATGCGCGCGGCGCTGCCCTGGGCGGTGGCCGCCGGGGTGCTCGCGCTGGCCGGGCTGGTCGCCTGGACGGTGCTGGGCACCGGGCTGTTCGGTGTGCGGGAGGTGCGCGTGGAGGGGGCCGACCTGGTCACCCCGGTGCAGGTGCACGACGCGGTCGCCGTACCGGACGGGGTGCCGCTGGCCCGGGTGGACCTGGCGGCCGCCGCCCGCCGGGTCGGCGCGCTGGCGCCGGTGGAGCGGGCCACCGTGTCCCGCGACTGGCCCGGCACGCTGGTGGTGCGGGTGACCGAGCGGACTCCGGTGGCAGCGGTGCCGCAGGGGGAGGCGTACGCCCTGATCGACCGCAGTGGGGTGGCGTTCCGGACGGTGGACCAACGCCCCGCCGGGATGCCGCAGGTGACGGTGGCCCGACCGGCCGCCGACGACCCGGGCACGCGGGCCGGGCTGGAGGTGCTCGTCGCCCTGACCCCGGAGTTGCGCGCCGAGGTGGTGGACGTGAGCGTGGAGGGGTTGGCCCGGATCACCCTGCGGCTGCGCGGAGACCGGACGGTGGTCTGGGGCGACGCGACCCGGGGCGCGGACAAGGCCCGGGTGGCCACCGCGCTGCTCGACGAGGACACCGATCGGATCGACGTGAGTGCCCCGGACGTGGTGACCTTCCGCTGACCCGGCGAGCGCGTCAAGGCGTGACCTGTCGCGCTCCGGCCGGCGACACGCCGGGCGGGTCCTTGGCTCATCGCGTGGTGGCGCTTACGTTGCCCCGAAGAGGTTCAGTGGTTGACATAACTGTAAGCCTCTAGTAGAGGGTGAGGGTTCACTCCTGACTCTCGCTGGTGACAGCTGTCGTCGGCCGCTGGTCTGGCCACGCCGTACCCGGTCGGCCGAAGCCAATCTCGAAGGAAAGGACCGGAGATGACACCTCCGCACAACTACCTGGCGGTCATCAAGGTCGTCGGCATCGGGGGAGGCGGCGTCAACGCCGTCAACCGGATGATCGAGGTTGGGCTCAAGGGCGTCGAGTTCATCGCGATCAACACCGATGCCCAGGCGCTGCTGATGAGTGACGCCGACGTCAAGCTCGACGTCGGCCGGGAGCTGACCCGTGGACTGGGGGCCGGCGCCAACCCGGACGTCGGCAAGAACGCCGCCGAGGACCACCGCGACGAGATCGAGGAGGTGCTCAAGGGCGCCGACATGGTCTTCGTGACCTGCGGTGAGGGCGGCGGCACCGGCACCGGTGGCGCGCCCGTGGTGGCCAACATCGCCCGCAAGCTCGGTGCGCTGACCATCGGCGTGGTGACGCGGCCGTTCTCCTTCGAGGGCAAGCGCCGTCAGGTGCAGGCCGAAACCGGAATAGACGAACTCCGCAACCAGTGCGACACGCTGATCGTGATCCCGAACGACCGGCTGCTGGCCCTGGGTGACCGCAACATCAGCATGATGGACGCCTTCCGCACGGCCGACCAGGTGCTGCTCTCCGGTGTGCAGGGCATCACCGACCTAATCACGACCCCGGGTCTGATCAACCTGGACTTCGCCGACGTCAAGAGCGTGATGAGCGGCGCCGGCAGCGCGTTGATGGGCATCGGCAGCGCCCGCGGTGAGAACCGCGCCGTCGAGGCGGCCGAGGCGGCCATCTCCAGCCCGCTGCTGGAGCAGAGCATGGACGGCGCGCGCGGCGTGCTGCTCTCCATCGCTGGCGGTTCCGACCTGGGCCTGTTCGAGATCAACGACGCGGCCCAGCTGGTCACCGACGCCGCCCACCCGGACGCCAACATCATCTTCGGCGCGGTCATCGACGACGCGCTCGGTGACGAGGTGCGGGTGACGGTCATCGCGGCGGGCTTCGACGGCGGCACACCCGCGTACAAGGCGGCCGAGCCGACCCGTAAGACCAACACCAACCAGCCGGCGGCGCAGAGCACCCCGGTGCCGGCACCGGCGACCAACCCGGCTCCGGCCCAGTCGCCGCGCCGAGTGCTCTTCGACGACGTGGACGTTCCCGATTTCCTCAAGAACGGGTCCTGAGCACCGCCGATGACCGACAGCTCAGCCACGGTAGGGCCGGACCGGCACGCCGAGATCGCGGCCGGTCTGGCTCAGGTCAGGTCCCGGATCGCCGACGCCTGCGTGCAGGCCGGCCGGGACCGCGCCGACGTCACGATGATCGCGGTGACGAAGACCTACCCGGCCAGCGACGTGTTGGCGCTGGCCGGGCTCGGGGTCACCGACCTGGGGGAGAACCGCGACCAGGAGGCAGCCGGTAAGGCCGCCGAGGTGGCCGCGGCCGGGGTGCGCCCCCGCTGGCACTTCATCGGCCAACTCCAGCGCAACAAGGCCCGCTCGGTGGTCCGGTACGCCGACGTGGTGCAGTCCGTCGACAGTGTCCGGCTGGCCCGGGCGTTGGCCAACGCCGCCGCCGACCGGGAGGTGCCGCTGGACGTCATGGTCCAGGTGAGCATCGACGGCGACGCGGCCCGGGGTGGCGCACTGCCTGGTTCGGCCGACCCGGGCGCCGGGCTGGAACCAGTGGCCGAGGCGGTGGCCGACGCGCCCGGGCTGCGTCTGGTCGGTCTCATGGCGGTGGCTCCGCTGGGTTGGGAGCCGGACCGGGCCTTCGCTCAACTCGCGGAGGTTGCCGGCGTGTTTCGGACGGTCCATCCGGGAGCGACCGAGCTGTCCGCGGGAATGAGCGGAGATTTCGACATCGCGATCCGATACGGCGCGACACATGTCCGCGTCGGCAGCGCGTTGCTCGGAATGCGTCCCACGCTGCGGTAGCCTGACCGCGAGACATGCAAATTACATCAGTGTTGTTTCAGGGGTGGCGTCCCCTAGTCGGGGGTCGTGGCGCGCGACGCGAATCGCGCGCCAGGGGATTGCCGCCCCGGTCCGATGGGCATTGTTGTCCATTCGCGACGGGCGACATGGCACGGGGGCGCGTGCCGCACGGCGGACGGAAGGGCGCGGGATGGGTGCACTGCGCAAGGCGGGGGTCTGGCTCGGTCTGGTCGAAGAAGACGACGAGCGGGCCTACGACGACGGTGGCTACGACAAGGGTGGCTACCGCGACTCGCGTTACCGGCAGAGCCGGTACGCCGAGGAGTTCGCCGACGAGGACGAGGACGACACCGAGGAGCCACCGGCTCCCCGGCCGCGGGTCAGTGAGCGGGGTCGACTCTCCGAGCGGGCGAGCGGGCGGTTGAGCGAGTCCGAGCGTGGTGACAACGAGCGTCCGGAGCGGGTCGAGCGGGCCAGCGTACGGTCGATCACCCGGTCGTCGGCTGGTGAGACCTCCGGCGCGCTGACCTACCACACCCGCGACAATCTGGCGCTCGCGCCGCAGGTCGCGTCACGTGAGCGGGCGTTGCCCGAGGAGGAGCAGCGCTACCAGATCACCACGCTGCACCCGACCACCTACCGCGAGGCGCGCACGATCGGGGAGCACTTCCGCGACGGGGTTCCGGTGATCATCAATCTCACCGAGATGGATGAGGCCGATGCCCGCCGTCTGGTGGACTTCGCCGCCGGTCTGGCGTTCGGCCTGCGCGGTACGATCGAGCGCGTGACCAATCGGGTGTTCCTGCTCTCACCGGCTAATGTCCAGGTCACCGCTGAGGACAAGGCCAAGATCGCTGAGGGCGGTTTTTTCAGTCTGAGTTGACCCCGCCCGACCCGAGGGACGTCGCTGACCGTGTTGTCGATCTTACTGCAAGTGTTGTACCTGGTCCTTTATGTCTTCCTGCTCCTCCTCTTGTCCCGGTTCGTGTTGAGCGCCGTCCTGCAGTACGGCCGTCGCTGGCAACCGGGGCGTGGAGCATCGGCAGGATTGGAATCCGTGTGGAGCGTCACTGATCCCCCTCTCAACGCGTTGAGGCGTGTGATCCCTCCGCTGCGAATTGGTACCGTGAGCATCGACCTGGCCTCCCTTGTGCTCCTGGTTATCCTGTTCGTGCTGATGGAGTTCGTGTTAGGGCCGTCGATCAGGGCATCTGCCTGATGACCGACGCGCTTTCGCGGCCGCAACTGACCCGAGGAGTTTCGATGCCGCTGACCCCGGCCGACGTCCACAACGTCGCCTTCAAAAAGCCGCCGATCGGCAAACGGGGGTATGACGAGGAGGAGGTCGACGCCTTCCTTGACGAGGTCGAGCGCGAGCTCGCCCGTCTCATCGAGGAAAACAACGAGCTGCGCGCCCAGGTGGAGCGCGGCGGCCGTGGCGGTGCCCCCGCCGGCCCCGGCGGCGACGCCCGACTGGCGGCGGAGCTCAACGACGTCAAGGCCCAACTGGACCGGGTGCAGCGCGACAAGTCGGCGGCCGAGCAGGCCGCCCGCGCGATGCAGGCCGAGCTCGAGCAGGTCCGCGCGACCGGCGGCCCGGCCGGCGGCGGCGTCACCGGTGACGGTGAGCAGCAGGCCCTGCGCGTGCTGATGATGGCCCAGCGCACCGCCGACGACCACGTGTCCGACGCTCGTCGCGAGGCCGACCAGCTGCTGTCCGAGGCCCGTGGCAAGGCCGAGGAGGTGACCCGGGAGGCGCGCGCGAAGGCTGACGCCCTTGAGCGGGACGCCCGCCAGCGGCACCAGGAGGCCATGGGCGGCCTGGACGCCAAGCGCACGGCGCTGCAGAAGCACATCGAGGAGCTCAAGCAGTTCGAGCGCGAGTACCGCACCCGGCTCAAGGCCTACCTGGAGAGCCAGCTGCGTGACCTCGACGGTCGCGGCCAGGGCCTCGAAGCCGAGATGACCCGCTCCGAGGCAGGCCGGGTTGCCGGCGGCAACGGGCTGGCCGCTGCGGGCCTCGCCGGTTCGTACGGCGGCGGCGGGCGCTCCGGCGCCCTCGAAGCCGGACGCTGAGCACCGGCCGGCGATCGTTCTCCGCCAATGGTGACGATCGCCGGCCCAGCCAGGACGGTACGACGCGGCGGGGGTGAGCCGTGATAGTCGCAAGTCTTCTGCTCATCCTCGTCGCGGTGGTCCTGCTGGTGCTCGGTCTGGCCAGTGGCTCCAGCTTCATGTTGATCATCTCCATCGCGGCCAGTCTGCTGGCCGCCGTGGCGTTGGTGGTGGGCGCCCGCCAGGCAGCCGCCAACCGCGCTATGGCGGATCCCGGTCGGCCCGGCCGGCGACCCCCCGACGCACCCCGCACGGCCCGCCAGGCCACGGGTGTCGCGTACGGGCCGCCGCTGGTCGAGCCGGAGGTGCCGGTCCAGCACGTGCCCACGACGGTTGGTACCGGCGGCACCGGGTGGCGGCAACCACCCGAGCCGCCGGCCGACCATGCGCCGCCGTTCGATCCGCGCGTCGACGATGTGCCGCCGTTCGATGATGCGCCGCCGTTCGATCCGGGCTCGCCGTTCGTGACCCCGGCCGACGACGTGTCCGCTCCCGCCCGACCCGTCAGCCCGGCGTCGCCGTTCGCGGCGTCGACCGACGACGCCTTCCTCGACGGTGCCCCGACGGCCGACGAGCCGGCCGAGCAGCCGGTCACTCCCGCCGAGGCGGCCCGGGTGGCGCGACTTCCCGATGCCGTCCAGGTGGTCGACGGTCACCCCCGCTACCACCTCGCCAGCTGCCCGCACCTCGTTGGCCGGGCGCCCGAGGTGCTGCCGGTCGCCGAGGCCGTCGAGCTCGGTTTCACGCCCTGCGCGCACTGTGCGCCAGCCACCGCCCTGCTCGCCGACGCCCGGCCGATCTGAAGCGGCGCCGGTGCCCGCGCAGGAGACGCTCACCGTGGCGGTACGGGTGAAGCCGGGCGCCTCCCGTACACGGGTGGGTGGCCGCTTCGATGGTCCACACGGGCCCGCCCTCGTGATCGCGGTGCACGACCCGGCCGTCGACGGTCGGGCGACCGAGGCGGCCCGCAAGGCGTTGGCCGCCGCCCTGGGCCTCCGGCCGGGCGCGGTGTCACTGCGGGTCGGCGCGGCCAGCCGCGACAAACTCTTCCTCGTCGATCGGCCCGGCCCGGAGCTGTCCGAGCTGCTGCGCCGACTGCGCGACGGATCCGCCGAGTGAGGAACGCCCAGGCCAGGCTGCTGTGACGCCCGGATTGGACATCGCGCTGCTGCTCGGTGCGGCCGTGCTGCTGGTCGCCGTCGGCGCGGTGCGGCTCTCCACCCGGCTCGGCGTGCCCAGCCTCCTCGTCTACCTGGCGCTGGGCGTGGCGATCGGCGAGGGCGGGCTGGGCATCGGCTTCGAGGACGTCGAGCTGACCCGGGCCCTCGGCTTCTGCGCCCTCATCGTGATCATCGCGGAGGGCGGCCTCACCGCCCGGTGGACCACCCTGCGTCCGGTGCTCGGGCTGGCCTCCGCGCTCTCCACTGTCGGCGTGATCGTCAGCATCGTGGTGGTCGGTGTCGCCGTACACCTGCTGTTGGGGTTGGACTGGCGGTTGGCGCTGCTCTATGGCGCGGTGCTCTCGTCCACCGACGCGGCGGCTGTCTTCGCCACCCTGCGTCGGCTGCGGCTGCCGCCCCGGCTGGTGGCGACGCTGGAGGCCGAGTCGGGCATGAACGACGCCCCGGTGGTGCTGCTGGTGGTGCTGCTGTCCCACGAGGGCTGGGCGCACCCGTGGTGGTACGAGGTCGGGCTGGTCTGTTACGAGCTGGGTGTGGGTGCGGCGGTGGGTGTGGGCGCCGGCGTCGCCGGCACCTGGGCGCTGCGCCGGGCCGCGTTGCCCTCGGCCGGGCTCTACCCGATCGCCGCGGTGGGCATCACCGTGCTGGCGTACGCCGCCGGGGCGGTGCTGCACGCCTCGGGGTTCCTCGCCGTCTACGTGGCCGGGGTGCTGCTGGGCAACGCCCGGTTGTCACACCGGCAGGCGATCCTCGGTTTCGCGGACGGGCTCGCGTGGCTCGCCCAGATCGGGCTGTTCGTGCTGCTCGGGTTGCTGGCCTCGCCGGGTCGGCTGGACGCGGCGGTGCTGCCCGCGGTGGTCGCGGGACTGGCCCTGGTGCTGCTGGCCCGGCCGTTGTCGGTGGCCGTCTCGGCGCTGCCGTTCCGTGTCAGCCTCCGCGAACAGGCGTTCCTGTCCTGGGCGGGGCTGCGCGGGGCGGTGCCGATCGTGCTGGCCACCATTCCGCTCTCCGAGCGGGTGCCCGGTGCGGAGCGTCTCTTCGACGTGGTCTTCGTGCTGGTGGTGATCTTCACGCTGGTGCAGGCCGGGGCGCTCGGGCCGTTCGCGCGGTGGTTGCGGGTGACAGCGCCGGCCGAGGCGGCCGAGATCCATGTGGAGACGGCGCCGCTGGAGCGGATGCGGGCGGACCTGCTCCAGTTGGAGGTGCCGCCGGGCTCGCGGCTGGCCGGTGTGCACGTCGACGAGCTGCGGCTCCCGTTGGGCGCATCGGTCACGCTGGTGCTGCGCGACGGGGTGGGTTTCGTGCCCGCACCGGACACCCGCCTGAAGACCGGCGACAGCTTGTTGATCGTGGCGACCGCGGGGGTGCGGGACGCCGCGGAGCGCCGGCTGCGGGCGGTCAGCCGGCGGGGTCGCCTGGCCCGGTGGTTTGGTGAGTACGGGGATGAGGCAGTCGATTGATCTGCTAGCGTTCCCTTTGCCCCAGTTAGGCAGGGCTAGGGGCTGTTTAGCGGAGCGACGGTGCGGCACGTTGTCGGACGCCTGTACGTTCCGTATTCTTGCCAACCTCCGGAGTGCGCGGCCATCATTGCCGTGCGCCCCTTTTCGTACATTAGGGGACGCCTTGGTCGGCGCCCCCCGAACCAGGATGCCGCGGACCACGCGGCTCCCCGGCCGAGGGAGCGACCCATGGCGAAGCCAGCCGACACCAGGACCGCCGGGCGCAAGCCGGTGACGAAGCCCACCCGGAGCACGGCGGAGACCGAGAAGATCCGGGCGGCGCTGGCGGCGCGGCGGGACGAGCTTCGCGCCGAGTACGATCAGACGCTGAGTGAGATCACCGAGCTGCAGCGCGACCGGCTGACCGACTCGGCCGGGGACGACCAGGCCGACACGGGCACCAAGACGCTCGAGCGGGAGCAGGAGATCTCTCTCGCCAACAGCATTCTGGAACGGATCACGCAGGTCGAGCGCGCTCTGGAGCGCCTCGACGAGGGTGGTTACGGCTGGTGCGAGCGGTGCGGCAACCCGATCCCGGTCGAGCGCCTCGCCGCCTTCCCGTCGGCCACCCAGTGTGTGACGTGCAAGCAGCTGGAGGAGCGGCGCTGAGGTCCGTTCCCCGGCGGCGATGAGACGGTGAGCGATCACCGCCGAGACTGTCGATGGGGAGCGCATGACCGCAGTACCGTCCGCCGAGCCCGGCCGCACCGACCCAGGAGGCGGCACACGCCGGCCCCGGGCCGTCGCGATCCTTGCCGGAGTCGCCCTCGTGGCCCTGCTGGCCGACCTGGTCACGAAGCACCTCGCGCTGGCCGCGCTGACCGACCGGGAGCCGGTCCGGCTGCTCGGCGGGTTCGTCTACCTGAGCCTGACCCGCAACAGCGGTGCGGCCTGGAGCATCGGCGCTGACCACACCTGGATCTTCCCGCTGATCACGATCGGTGTGGTCGGCTGGATCGTCTGGATGGCGCTGCGACTCCGCTCGCTGCCCTGGGCGATCTCCCTGGGCCTGGTGCTGGGTGGTGCGCTGGGCAACCTCGTCGACCGGATCTTCCGGGCGCCCTCGCCCTTCCACGGGCACGTGGTCGACATGATCAGCCTCTTCGACCCGTACGGCCAGGTCTGGCCGGTGTTCAACCTGGCGGACAGCTCGCTGGTCTGCGGTGTGCTGCTGGCGGTCCTGTTGGAACTGACCGGCCGTCAGCGGGACGGCCGGCGGGCCGGACGCGACGACGCCCCGGCCGAAACGGACGCCACCCAGGGCGCCGACCAGAAGGAGCGGGCATGACCTCCGCCTTCGCCGCTGGCGGCGACCACCGTTCCCTCCCGGTGCCGGACGGCCTCGACGGCATGCGACTTGACCAGGCGGTGTCCCGCCTGTTCGGGCTCTCCCGCACCGCCGCCGCGGCCCTGGTGGATGCCGGGGACGCGCTCGTCGACGGCGCCGCCCGACCCAACTCGCACAAGGTCAAGGCCGGCTCCTGGCTGGACGTCACGCTGCCGGCCCCGGTCGCACCGCCGACAGTGGTGCCGCAGGCGGTGCCCGGCCTGCGGGTGGTCTACGCCGACGACGACATCGTGGTGGTCGACAAGCCGGTGGGCGTGGCCGCGCACCCCAGCCCCGGGTGGACCGGCCCGACCGTGATCGGCGCCCTCGCCGCGATCGGGCACCGCATCTCCACCAGCGGCGCCGCCGAGCGACAGGGCGTGGTGCACCGGCTCGACGTGGGCACCACCGGGATCATGGCGGTCGCCAAGAGCGAGCAGGCGTACACGGCGTTGAAGCGGGCCTTCAAGTACCGCGAGGTGGACAAGGGCTACCACGCGGTGGTGCAGGGTCACCTGGACCCGCTGCGCGGGACCGTGGACGCGCCGATCGACCGTCACCCCACCCACGACTACCGCTGGGCGGTGGTGTCCGGCGGCAAGCCGAGCATCACCCACTACGACACCATTGAGGCGTTCCCGGCGGCCAGCCTGGTCGACGTTCGACTGGAGACCGGCCGGACCCACCAGATCCGGGTGCACTTCTCCACCCTGCGGCACCCCTGCGTGGGTGACCTCACCTATGGTGCCGACCCGACCCTCTCGGCCCGTCTCGGCCTGGCCCGACAGTGGCTGCACGCCCGCGAACTGAGCTTCCTGCACCCCCGAACGGGGGACGAGGTCCGGTTCGTCAGCGACTACCCTGACGACCTGGACCGTGCGCTTCAGATCCTGCGTGACTGAGCGGCGACCGCCCGACACCGCTCCGACGAGGGGATCCCGCCCGTGCGCGCCGGCAACCTGCTGCGGCAGCTGGACCAACGGCTGCTGCCGCCGCTGACCCGGGCCGTGACCCGGCTCGGCGAGCGGTCGGCGCGGTCCGGGGTGCTCACCTGGGCCGCCGTGCTCTCTGCGGCGGCGGTCCTGGGCACCGCGGTCTGGGCCGTCGACGACACCCCGGTCGGCGACCAGACGGTGGGTGAGGTGACCCGCGTCGGTGTGACCGAGGGCGATTCCGTCCCCGGCTACCTGCGGTCCGCCGCCGCCGACCTGGCCGCGCTGCCCGCGTCGGCGCAGTCCGCGGGGGACGGGACCTACGCGCTGGTCACGCTTGCCGCGTACCTGCCGCCGCAGCGTCTGGCGACGGTCCTCGGCGACGTGGGGGTCTCCACCGTCTTCGGGCGGGTGCCGCTACCCGGGCGGCAGACCGAGATCGTCAAGATTCCCGCACTGCGGGTGCCGGACGACGTCGTGGCCGGGATGGACCAGGTGGCGGCCCGCAAGGACGTCGAAGCCGCCGACTACCGGGCGCTGGCCGCCACGGTCGACGGTGACGGGCCGGACGAGCGGGAGTTGCGGGAGCGCTACGCCAGCGGCGCCGAGGTGGCCGCCGCCGAGGCGACCGCGTACCGGACCGGCTGCGCCTGCGTCTACGCCGCTGTGGTGCGAGCGACGCCGGGGGCGCTGCGCGGTGTGGCGGCCCGGCCGGACGTACGCGCGGTCGACCCCGCTCCCGAGGTGTACCGCCTGGACCGCACGGTCTTCACACCTCCGCTGCCCGAGCAGCGCGACGTGGTGCGTCCGCCCGTCGACATAGGGGCGAGTCCGGCGCCCACACCCGACGGGGACGCGCCGTCGACACCACCCGCGCCCGCACCGATGGCGTCGATGGGCGAATCGTCGGAACCCGCACCGGTCGTCACGACTCCGTCACCCGCGCCGTCGCCGGCCACATCGACCGAGCCACCCCCGCCGACCGTCACCACCTCCCCGGACGGCATCGGTGCCGAGCTGCCGACGCCCGCGTCGTCGTGATCTGCGTCGGCTGGTGTGCGCTCTGAGGTGTGGTCCGAATAGGGTTTGGTTCGTAGCCTGTCAGACGGAGATCGATGGTGCTGGGAGGGCGGGCCGTGGAGGGCAGTGAGACCGGCTGGGGCCGGCCGGCCGAACCAGCGCCGCGGTGGCGCGCGTTGTTGGACCGTGCCCGGCTGGGCGGTCGCGGCGCGGAGCAGACCGAGCCGGACCGGCATGCCGACGACCCGTCACCGGATCCGCTGCCACGGCGCGCGGCACCGAACGGCAACGCCGGGCGGGCGTCCGCCATCGGGCATCCGGCCGAGCTGTCGTACGGCGCGGAGCCCGACTACCGGGCCGAGGCGACCTACCGTGTCGACCCCGCCTACCGGGCCGACCCGGGTTACCGGGCGGAGCCGGGTTACCGCGCCGAGCCGGACTATCGGGCCGAGTCGGTGTACCGCTCTGAGCCGGACTACCGGTCGGAGCCGGCATACCGGTCCGAGCCGGCGTACCGCGCCGAGCCGGATTACCGGGCCGAGCCGACGTACCGGGCCGAGCCTGGCTATCGCGTTGAGCCGGAATACCGGGCCGAGCCGGGCTATCGGGCCGAGCCGACGTACCGGGCCGAGCCTGGCTATCGCGTCGAGCCGGAATACCGGGCCGAGCCGGGCTATCGGGCCGAACCGACGTACCGGGCCGAGCCCGAGCCACCGCCGGCCGTCCCCGACCCGGCCCAGTCGCGGTACGCGTTGCTGGACAACGGCTACCGGCCGGGCGACCCGCCGGTGCAGTCCCGGTACGCCCTGCTGGAGACCGGCTACCAACCGGAGACCGGTTACCCGGCGCCCGCGACCCCGTCGGTCGCACCGCCACTCGCCGCACCGGTCGCACCGCCGGTGGCCCCGCCACCCGTCGCGCCGGTGGCACCGCCACCCGCCCCGGCGGTCGGCTCGGCGGTCGCCGAGCGCGCCTACCCGCCCCGGATCGAGTGGCGCCCGCAGGGCGTCGACCAGGAGCAGGAACGCGCCAACGGGGTGCTCCGGCGTGACCTGGGCACGCCCCGGGTGTTCGCCTTCGCCAACCCCAAGGGCGGGGTGCACAAGACCACCGCCACCGTGCTCGCCGCGGCCACTGTCGGCAGTGTGCGCGGGCAGGGCGTGCTGGCCTGGGACGACAACGAGCTGCGCGGCACCCTCGGGCTGCGCGCCGGCAGTGCCCGGCACGCCCGGACGATCCGTCACCTGATCACCGACCTGGCGCAGATCGAGATCCTCGAGGGCGAGACCCTGCTGGGTCGGCTGGACGACTACCTGCGGCACGCATCCGACGGCTCGTACGACGTGCTGGCCGGCGAGGAGAGCCCGCGCTTCGCCCAACGACTGGACCAGTTCACCGTCCGACGTGTGCTGGAGCTGCTGCGGCGCACCCACGACGTGGTCTGCGTCGACACCGGCAACAACGTGGAGAGCCCCAACTGGCGCACCGTGATGCAGGCCGCCGACCAGCTCGTGGTGACCACCGTGCCCCGGGAGGACGCGGCGTTCAGCGCCGACTGGATGCTCGACCTGCTGCACGAGGAGGGCATGGGCGAGTTGGCGGACAACGCCATCACCCTCATCTCCTGCCCGACCCCGGGCCGCTCGTCGTTGCAGGACGACCTGGAGCGGCACTTCGCCACCCGTACGCGTGGGGTGGCCGTGGTGCCCTACGACCCGGCGCTGGAGACCGGGTCGTCGATCGAGTACCACCAACTCCAACCGGAGACCCGGCAGGCCTGGTTGCAGGCGGCGGCGATGATGGTGGAGCCGTTCGCCCGGTGAGCTGGTCTGCCGCCACCGGAGCCCCGGCCCTGCACCGGGCCTGAGAGGATCATCGGGTGAGCCCGGACAACCCCGAACCCGAGCGGCCCGTCGACGATCCCGACCGGGCCGCTTCGCCCGACCCGTCGGGGGCGACCACGTCGCAGACGCAGCCCGCTGCCCAACCGCCGGCGTACGCCGAACCGCCGGGCGCCGCACCCTCGACCGCGTCCCGGAGCTGGTTCGAGTTGACCTCCGACGAGCCGCGTCGTCCGCTGCGCACCGCGGCGACGGTGCTGGGCGCCGTGCTCGCGCTGGCCGTGCTGGGTGTGCCGTTCGGGCTGCTGTGGGCCGTGCTCGCGCCGGCCACGCCGGTGCTCAAGACCGCCGAGGGGGCGATCTACGCCGACCCGCAACCGGAGCAGCCGATAGCGGCGGACGGGTGGTTCAGTCTGCTCGGGCTCGGCTTCGGGCTGCTGGTGGCGCTCGTCCTGTGGTTCGTGCTGCGCCGGCGGCGCGGCCCGGTCGGGTTGCTCGCCGCGGTTCTCGGCGCGTTGGCCGCCGCGCCGGTGGCCTGGCAGGTGGGGCGGCGGGTCGGTCTGGCCACCTTCGACCGGCTGCTGGACACCGCCCCGGCGGGGCAGTCCTTCACCAAGCCCCCGGACCTGCGGGCCGGCGGGGTCGACTGGCTGCTCGGCGTCCTGCCGGTGCCGCACGGCAACCTGCTGCTGCCGGCCTTCGGGGCCGCGATCACGTACACCCTGCTGGCCGGCTGGTCGCGATGGCCGGGCCTGCGCCCGGAACCCGAGCCGGCCGACCTCAGTTGGGTGTCGGTGGGGACGACGCCAGCTCCGCCAGCGGCACCGGAACCGCCCGCACCTGGCGCAGCAGAGCCGCCTCGCGGTTGAGCAGCCGCAGTTCGGCGCGCAGCCGCGCGGCGGTGTCGTCGATCGCCAGCAGGCGCTGCCGGTCGTCGACGGTGAGCGCAGCGGTCGCCGCCACCAGGTGGGAGAGCACCGTCGGATCCTCCGGCAGTTGCTCGGAGATCTCCTCCGGGTCGGAGCGGATCAGGCCGAGGTACTGCCGGAACACCGCGATCACCCGGGCGGCCAGCAGATCGGCCACCTCGTCCGACCCGGCCGGGTCGGGCAGCCACTCGACGTCGGCGGTCAGATAGGGGGCCGCGCTGTCGTCGACCTCGGCGATCCGGAAACGGCGTCGGCCGACAGTGACGATGTCGAAGCCGCCATCGGTCAGCTCGGTCACCTGACGCAGCTCGGCGGTGCAGCCCACCTCGTGCAGGGTGACGTCGCCGACGCCGGGCGTCGCGCGGGCGCCGGGACCGGCGGGCGCGACCTCCCAGCCAGCCTGGATGGCCACCACACCGAACTCGCGGGGAGCGCCCTCGGGCAGGTCGACGAGGTGTCGGACCAGCGCCCGGTAGCGCTCCTCGAAGATGTGCAGCGGCAGCACCAACCCGGGAAAGAGCACCGTTGCGAGCGGAAACACCGGCAGCCGTGCGGTCACATGGTCGAGCCTAACCAATCCCGCCCGCGTGGGCGTGGCCCGGCTCACCGTCCCGGCGGACGGGCGGCTCGGGTGTACGCCGGGCCGGCCGCCTAGACTCGCAAGGGTGCTGAATCGGATCGACCTGCGCAAGGGTCTCGGAGACCCGCGCCGCCTGCTGCCCCGTGCCCAGCTCGACGTGTCGGTTGCCGTCGAGCGGATCCGCCCGCTGGTGGAGGCGGTTCGCGAGCATGGCTACCCGGCGATCCGGGAAGCCAGCGAGCGATTCGACGGCATCTCCCCGGAGGTGCTGCGGGTGCCGGTCGAGGCGATCACCGAGGCCGAGGGGGTGCTCGACCCGGCTGTGCGCGCCGCGCTGCTGGAGTCGATCAGCCGGGCCCGTCGGGTCCACGACGACCAGCGGCGCACCGACCACGCCACGCAGGTGGTGCCCGGCGGCACGGTCACCGAGCGCTGGCTGCCGGTCGACCGGGTCGGCCTCTACGTGCCCGGTGGCCTGGCGATGTACCCGTCGACAGTGGTGATGAACGTCGTGCCCGCGCAGGCGGCCGGCGTGCGGTCGCTGGTGGTGGTCAGCCCGCCGCAGAAGGACAACGGCGGTCTGCCCGACCCCCGGGTGCTCGCCGCGTGCGCGCTGCTCGGCGTCGACGAGGTGTACGCCGTGGGCGGCGCCCAGGCGGTGGCGATGCTGGCGTACGGCGCGGCGGTCGACCCGTTGGGTGAGCTGCGGTGCGACCCTGTCGACCTGATCACCGGCCCCGGCAACATCTGGGTGACCGCCGCCAAGCGGCTGCTGCGCGGCGTGGTCGGCATCGACGCCGAGGCCGGGCCGACCGAGATCGCCATCCTCGCCGACGACACGGCCGATCCGGCGCACGTGGCCGCCGACCTGATCAGTCAGGCCGAGCACGACCCGCTCGCCGCGAGCGTGCTGGTCACGCCGTCGCTGGTGCTGGTCGAGTCGGTCGAGCGGGAGTTGGCCCGGCAGGTGCCGGCGACCAAGCACACCGAGCGGGTGACCACGGCGCTGACGGGTGAGCAGAGCGGCGTCGTCCTGGTCGACGATCTTGAGGCGGGGTTGCGCGTGGTCGACGCGTACGCGGCCGAGCACCTGGAGATCCAGACGGCCGACGCCCGGCAGTGGGCGCTGCGGGTCCGCAACGCCGGGGCGATCTTCGTGGGCGCCTGGTCGCCGGTGTCGCTCGGCGACTACTGCGCCGGGTCCAACCACGTGCTGCCCACCGGCGGCTGCGCCCGGCACTCCTCGGGCCTGTCGGTGCAGTCGTTCCTGCGCGGCGTGCACCTGATCGAATACACCGAGACCGCCCTGCGTGAGGTGGCCCCGCACGTGGTGACCCTGGCCAACGTGGAGGACCTGCCGGCGCACGGCCAGGCGGTCCAGGCCCGTTTCCCGGGTGGAGCGTCATGAGCGAGCGCAGCGAGCGAACCAGCTGGCTCAGTCGCCCGGTGCCTCAGGTCGCCTCCTCGCGAAGCGGCGTGGCGGCATGAGCAGCCTGGATGAGCTGCCGATCCGCGACGACCTGCGCGGGCTCTCGCCGTACGGGGCGCCGCAGCTCGACGTGCCGGTGCGGCTCAACACCAACGAGAACTCGTACGCGGTGCCGGAGCCGGTGGTCGAGGCGATCGGCAAGGCGCTCGCTGCCGAGCTGCGCGAGTTGAACCGCTACCCGGACCGGGACGCGCTGGCGCTCCGCGCCGACCTGGCCGAATATCTCGGGCACGGGCTCACCGTCGAGCAGGTGTGGGCCGCCAACGGCTCCAACGAGATCCAGCAGCAGCTTTTGCAGGCGTTCGGTGGGCCGGGGCGCAGCGCGCTCGGCTTCGTTCCGGCGTACTCGATGCATCCGCTGCTGGCCCTCGGCACCGGCACCCGGTGGGTGCCCGCCGAGCGCGGCGTCGACTTCGGGTTGACCGCCGAGGAGGCGGTCGCCCAGGTCCGTGAGCACCGGCCCGACGTGGTCTTCCTCTGCTCGCCGAACAACCCCACCGGCACGGCACTGGACCCGGCGGTGATCGCCGCGGTGCTCGACGTCGCGCCGGGCATGGTGGTCGTGGACGAGGCGTACGCCGAGTTCGCCCGACCGGGCACGGTCAGCGCCCTCGCGGTGCTGCCCGGCCACCCGCGGCTGGTGGTGAGCCGCACGATGAGCAAGGCGTTCGGCTTCGCCGGCGGGCGGTTGGGCTACCTGGCCGCCGACCCGGCGGTGGTGCAGGCGGTGCAGCTCGTCCGTTTGCCGTACCATCTCTCCGCACTGACCCAGGCCGCCGCACGGGCGGCGGTGACCCACCGCGACGCACTCCTCGGCACGGTCAGCGCGATCATGGCGCAGCGGGACCGGATCGTGGCGACGCTGCGCGAGCGTGGGTTGCGGGTCGCCGACAGCGACGCCAACTTCGTGCTCTTCGAGGTGGGCGGGGACCAGACCACCGTCTGGAAGGCGCTGCTGGCACAGGGGGTGCTGGTCCGTGACGTCGGCCTGCCCGGCTGGCTGCGGGTGACCGCGGGCACCCCGACCGAGACCGACGCCTTCCTTTCTGCAATGGAGACTGTGTGATGAGCCGGACCGCCCGGGTGGAGCGGATCACCAAGGAGACCAAGGTCCTCGTCGAGATCGACCTCGACGGCACCGGCGCCGCCGAGATCAGCACCGGCGTCGGCTTCTACGACCACATGCTGCACCAGATCGCCCGGCACGGCGGCTTCGACCTGACCGTGCGCACCGTGGGTGACCTGGAGATCGACGCGCACCACACGATCGAGGACACGGCGCTCGCCCTGGGTGCCGCGTTCGACCAGGCGCTGGGCGACAAGGCCGGCATCCGGCGGTACGGCTCGGCGACCGTGCCGATGGACGAGGTGCTGGTCCGGGCCGCGGTGGACCTCTCGGGTCGGCCGTACGTGGTGCACGACGAGCCGGCGCTGGCCCCGTACATCGGGCCGGTGTACGCGACGAGCATGACCCGGCACATCTGGGAGTCCTTCGGTCAGGCGGCCCGGGTCACGCTGCACGTCGACGTGCTGCGGGCGGCCCGGCCGGGCGGTCACCCGGACGCGCACCACGTGGTGGAGGCGCAGTTCAAGGCGGTCTCCCGGGCGCTGCGGGAGGCGACAGCGATCGACCCACGCTCGGCGGGCGCGATTCCCAGCACGAAGGGTGCTCTCTGATGAGCGCGAGGAGTGCAGCGCAGCGGAGCCCCGCAGTCGCGATTCGAGGGTGGCTCTGATGGGTGCTGCGTTGCCGACGTTGTTGCTGATCCTGGCCGGGGTGCTGGTGGGTGGCACCTGGTCGCTCTACCGGCAGGGTGCGCCGAAGGCGGCTGTCATGGTCACCGCGGCGCTCGCGGTGCTCGCCACTGTCGCCGGGGTTCTGCGGCTGCTGCCGGAGAACGGGTGATCGGGGTGACGACATGAGTGATGTGGTGGTGCTCGACTACGGCTCGGGCAACCTGCGCTCGGCGGAGCGGGCGCTGGCCGCCGCCGGCGCTGACGTGCGGGTGACCGACGACCTGGCCGCCGCGGCCGCCGCCGACGGCCTGGTGGTCCCGGGGGTGGGCGCGTACGCGGCGTGCATGGCCGGGATCGAGGCGCTCGGTGCCGGCCCGGTGATCGCCGAGCGGGTGGCGGCGGGTCGGCCGGTGCTCGGCATCTGTGTGGGCATGCAGGTGCTCTTCGAGTACGGCGAGGAGCACGGTGTGGTGACCAAGGGGCTCGGGTTGCTGCCCGGCGGGGTGACCCGGTTGGCCGCCACCCGGTTGCCGCACATGGGTTGGAACACGGTCCGGGCGCCCGAGGGGTCGGTGCTCTTCGCCGGCTTGTCGGAGCAGAGCCGGTTCTACTTCGTCCACTCGTACGCGATGGGGGACCCGGCGGCGCTGACTGCTGCCGGTGCCACGGTGACCACCGCCCATCACGACACTGATTTCGTCGCCGCGGTGGAGCGTGGTCCGCTGTCGGCGGCCCAGTTCCACCCGGAGAAGTCCGCCGACACCGGTGCCGCGCTGCTGCGCAACTGGCTCGTCACGCTGCCCAGCAGTGACTGACCGTCGTCGCCCGGTGCCCGGCGCGAGGGTGTCGCGGTGAGCCGGGAACGGGCCCGTCGTCGGGCGGTGCGTGAGGCCGAGCAGGCCCGGGAGCGGGCGGTCCGGCAGCGGCAGGTGGCGCGCCGTCAGCGCCGTCGCGCGGTGGTCCGCCGGTTGACGCCGCAGGTGCGGCGGGGCCGCTCCGGACGGTTGCCCCGGCACAGCCGGGGTGAGCGGGCCGCGATTGTGCTGCTGACCGGTGCCGCGCTGATTCTGATCTGGACGTTCGTCGACAACCTGGCGCTGCGTGTCGCGCTGATGGTGCTCTTGCTGCTCGTACTGCCGGCGATCGTCGTGATCGCCCTGGACCGTCGTACCTGATCGAGGAGAAGACGTTGAGCCTCACCCTGTTACCTGCTGTGGATGTCGCTGACGGCCGGGCCGTCCGGCTCGTGCAGGGCGCCGTCGGAAGCGAGAGCATCTATGGCGAGCCGTTGGACGCGGCGCTGGCCTGGCAGCAGGACGGCGCCGAGTGGATCCACCTGGTCGACCTGGACGCGGCGTTCGGTCGGGGCACCAACGCGCACCTGCTCGCCGAGGTGGTGCGTCAGTTGGACGTGAAGGTGGAGCTCTCCGGCGGCATCCGGGACGACGAGTCGCTGCGGGCGGCGCTGGGCACCG
This sequence comes from Micromonospora sp. M61, assembly GCF_018070245.1. Lineage (NCBI taxonomy): Bacteria > Bacillati > Actinomycetota > Actinomycetes > Micromonosporales > Micromonosporaceae > Micromonospora > Micromonospora sp. M61. The sequence goes on from NZ_JAGPYA010000030.1 coordinate 35,436, forward strand.
GGGCGACCCGGGTGAACATCGGCACCGCCGCCCTGGAGGACCCGGTCTGGTGTGACCGGGTGGTGGGGGAGTACGGCGACCGGGTGGCCATCGGGCTGGACGTGCGCGGCCACACCCTCTCGGCGCGTGGTTGGACCCGCGACGGTGGTGACCTGTACGAGGTGCTGGAGCGGCTGGACAAGGCGGGCGCGAGCCGGTACGTGGTCACCGACATCACCAAGGACGGCACGATGCGCGGGCCGAACCTGGACCTGCTGCGCGAGGTGTGCGCCCGCACCGACCGGCCGGTGATCGCCTCCGGTGGGGTGTCCACGTTGGACGACCTGCGGGCGTTGGCGACCCTGGAGCCGCTCGGGGTGGAGGGTGTGATCGCCGGTAAGGCGCTCTACGCGGGTGCCTTCACGGTGGCCGAGGCGCTGCGGACTCTGGCCGAGGCGTGACGGTCACCCGGCTCTCCTCGGGTGGCCCGTGGGAGCAGCGGTACGGCTATTCCCGGGTGGTCCGGGCCGGTGACCTGGCGTTCACGGCCGGTTGCACGGCGACGGTGGACGGTCGGGTGGTGCACGTGGGTGACGCCGCCGCCCAGACCGCGCAGGCGTTGCGGATCGGGCTGGACGCGCTGGCCGAGGTGGGTGCGGAGCCCGGCGATGTGGTCCGGACCAGGATGTACGTGATCGACCGGCTGCACGCCGACGAGGTGGGCCGGGCGCACAACGCGGTCTTCGGCGCGGTCCGGCCGGCGGCGACCCTGGTGGTGGTGGCCGGTCTGTTGGATCCGGAGCACCTGGTCGAGGTGGAGTTGGAGGCGTACCTCGGCGGTCGCTGAGGTCGGCGGTCGGCGCGGTGCCGGCCGCCTCCCGGCCAGATAAGTTGTGCACAACTTAATTGTGGGCTACGGTTCAGCGGTGACCGATGATCTGCTGTTGCGCCGACAGGTGTGCTTCGCGCTCTACGCCGCGTCGCGCGCCCTCACCGACGTCTACCGGCCGATCCTCGACGAGTTCGGGCTGACCTACCCGCAGTACCTGGTGCTGCTGGTGCTCTGGGAACGCCCCGACGACGCCCCCACGGTGTCCGAGCTCGGCGCCGAGCTGCGACTGGACTCCGGCACGCTCTCCCCGCTGCTCAAGCGGCTGGAAGGAGCGGGCCTGGTGGTTCGGCGGCGGTCGGCGCGCGACGAGCGGCGGGTCGAGGTGGGCCTCACCGAGCAGGGGCGGGCGCTGCGGGAGCAACTCTGCGACGTCCCGCTGCGGATCGCCCTGGCCACCGGGCTGGGCATCGATGAGCTTGTCGCATTGCGCGACACGCTCACCCGGGTCACCGACACCATCCATCGACAGAAGGAGCAGTGACTCTCATGCAGGTCATCTACACCGCATCCGCGACCGCCAAGGGTGATGGCCGTGACGGCCACGTCGAGACCTCCGACGGCACCCTCGCGCTCGACCTGGCCGTGCCGAAGGAGATGGGTGGCGCCGGCGGCGCCGCCAACCCCGAGCAGCTCTTCGCCGCCGGCTACGCGGCCTGCTTCCACAGCGCGCTGCGGCTGGTGGGCCGCCGGGCCAAGGCCGACGTGAGCGACTCCGTCGTCGCGGCCGAGGTGGGCATCGGCCCGAACGGCAGCGGCGGTTTCGGGCTCACCGTCGAGCTCGTCGTCGACCTGCCCGCCGTCTCCCGCGAGACCGCCGAGCAGATCGTCGAGCAGGCCCACCAGGTCTGCCCGTACTCGAACGCGACCCGCGGCAACATCGACGTCACGCTGACCGTCCGGGAGACCTTGGCCGCGTGACCTCGCGGACCGAGACCCCCACCGCGGACGAGAGGACGACCACCCCGTGACCAGAAACCGCGAGATCCACCTGGCCAGCCGCCCTCAGGGCTGGCCCACCGAGGACACCTTCCGACTCGTCGAGACCGACGTCCCGACGCCGGGTCCGGGCCAGATCGTGGTCCGCAACCAGTACATGTCGGTCGACCCGTACATGCGCGGACGGATGAACGACGTCAAGTCGTACGTGCCACCGTTCGCCCTCGACGCGCCGCTCGACGGTGCCTCGATCGGCGAGGTGGTGGCCAGCGAGGCACCGGACGTCGCCGTCGGGACCACCGTCCTGCACGGGCTGGGCTGGCGGGAGTACGCGCTGCTCGACGCCACCGCAGCCCGGCCGGTCGACCCGAGCGTCGCGCCGGTCAGCGCGTACCTCAGCGTGCTGGGCATGACCGGGCTGACCGCGTACGCCGGGCTGCTGGAGGTCGCCGCGATGAAGCCCGGCGAGACGGTCTTCGTCTCCGCCGCGGCCGGCGCGGTCGGCAGCCTGGTCGGCCAGATCGCCAAGCTCAAGGGTGCCGGCCGGGTGGTCGGCAGCGCCGGCTCGCCGGCCAAGGTCGAGCGGCTGCGGGCGCTGGGCTTCGACGCCGCGTTCGATTACCACGACGGGCCGGTCCGCGAGTCGCTGCGGGCGGCCGCGCCGGACGGCGTCGACGTCTACTTCGACAACGTCGGCGGCGATCACCTGGAGGCCGCCATCTCGGCCATGAACCTGCACGGCCGGGCCGCGATCTGCGGCATGATCTCGCAGTACAACGAGACCGAGCCGTCGGCCGCGCCGCGCAACCTGGCGTTGGTCATCGGCAAGCGGCTCACCCTGCGCGGCTTCCTGGTCAACGACCACAACGACATGCGGGCGGCGTTCGTCCGCGACGTCGCCGGCTGGCTGCGCGACGGCACGCTGTCCTACGACGAGACGATCGTGGACGGCATCGAGAACGCTCCGGACGCGTTCATCGGCCTGCTGCGTGGCGACAACCTCGGCAAGATGCTCGTCAAGGTGTGACCCAGGCCTCGTTCACGGCGGTCGACCCGACCGGGTCGACCGCCGTGTCGTTGACGGAGGATAGGCTCGCGGCATGACGGTGGCGGTGCGCGTGATCCCCTGCCTGGACGTGGACGCCGGGCGGGTGGTCAAAGGGGTCAACTTCCTCGACCTTCGCGACGCCGGCGACCCGGTGGAGTTGGCCGCCGCGTACGACCGGGCGGGCGCGGACGAGCTGACCTTCCTCGACGTCACGGCGTCCTCGAGTGACCGGGGCACCATGCTCGACGTGGTGCGCCGCACCGCGGAGTCGGTGTTCATCCCCCTCACCGTCGGTGGCGGGGTCCGGCAGGTCGCCGACGTCGACACACTGTTGCGCGCCGGGGCGGACAAGGTCGGCGTGAACACCGCCGCCATCGCCCGCCCCGAGCTGATCGCCGAGATCGCCGACCGGTTCGGCCGGCAGGTGCTCGTGCTCTCCCTCGACGTGCGTCGGTCGCCCGACGGCGGCACGCCCAGCGGCTTCGAGGTCACCACCCACGGCGGTCGGCGCGGCACCGGAATGGACGCGGTGCGGTGGGCGCAGCGGAGCGCCGAGCTGGGCGCGGGGGAGATCCTGCTCAACTCGATGGACGCCGACGGCACCAAGGCCGGCTTCGATCTGGAGCTGATCGCCGCGGTGCGGGCGGTCGTGGACGTGCCGGTGGTCGCCAGTGGCGGCGCCGGTGAGGTGGCTCACTTCCCGCCCGCGATCGGTGCCGGAGCGGACGCGGTGCTCGCCGCCAGCGTCTTCCACTTCGGTGAGCTGACCGTGGCCGAGGTGAAGGACGCGCTGCGCCGCAGCGGCCACCCGGTGCGCTGAGCCGGTCAGTGCACGCCGGAGTGCCCCTCCGGTGACCGCCGGGGCGTCGGGATCGAACGGACTGCGTATTCCTGGACGGCCGCCGCGTGGTCGGCCTCTTCCAGGATCCAGTCCGCGCTGCCGGGTGCGTGCCGGCGGGTCAGCACCCCCTGCACGGTGTCCACCATGGTCGCCACCCCCGCCCGAGGGCGGGTGCGCCAGAGCTGCTCACCCTCGGCGGTTATCCGGAACCAGCCGTCGGCGACGCTCACCAGCCCGGCGCCGACCAGCCGCCGGATCGCGGCCTCCACCTCGTGCCTTTGCGGGATCGTGTGGTTGAGGTGGTCGGCGGTGGAGAGCACGTCGGTCAGGCGGACGCCCTCCGGCCGTCGACTCGTGGCCGACCGGTGGTGCCGTCCGGCTCCGCTCGCGATGACCAGCGACACGAAGATCCAGGCGTCCGTCCAGCGCCAACCGTTCTCCCCCATGCAGAGATGATGACGGCGCGCGTCGCGGAAGGGAACACCCACCCTCCATCCGGCACACCGGACCACCACCGTGTACCGGTTCGCGAACGGTCGGTGAGGTCTCAGCCGGTGGGAGCGGCCGGGGCGGTGCTGCCTGGTCGCGGCACGTCGGCCTCCGCCGGGGGAGTGTCGGCGCCGTCGGACACGGCGCCGTCGGGGACGGTGGCACCGCGCGTGGTGGCGTCGGACACACTTTCCTCGGGTACGGCGAACGGCGGGATGAAGAGCTGGGCCAACGGACCGATGGCCAGCGCGTACGCGACAGTGCCCAGGCCGACAGTGCCGCCGAGCAGCCAGCCCAGCGCCAGGACGGTGACCTCGATGACGGTGCGCACCAGCCGGACCGACCAGCCCGGCCGGCGGGCCACGAAACCGGTCATCAGCCCGTCACGTGGGCCCGGGCCCAGCCGGGCACCGAGATACATGCCGGTGGCGGCGCCGTTGGCGACGATCCCGGTGACGAGCAGCGCGATCCGGACGCCGAGGGGGCCACCGGCGGGCATTAGGGCCAGTGTGGCGTCCACGACCAGACCGATCACCACGACGTTGCTGATCGTGCCGAGACCCGGCCGCTGTCGCAGCGGGATCCAGAGCAGCAGCACCAGCGCGCCGACGCCGATGGTGACGGTGCCGAACGAGAGCCCGGTCAACTCGGAGAGGCCCTGGTGGAACACGTCCCATGGGTCGAGGCCCAGGTCGGAGCGGACCATCAGGGCCATGCTGACGCCGTAGAGGACGAGCCCGAGGTAGAGCTGGACCAACCGTCGAACCGGCCGGTGCCGCAGATTGCCAAGCAATGCCATGCATGCCACCCTAGGTGCCAATCCACGTCGAGGAAGAAGCCAATATCCGGGGAGTGGCCATGACGGGTCAGGTGCGCGGCGTCCAATTGGCGCGTCTGCTCGGTCAGTGGCACGCCCTGCCGGGCCGCCGACGCAGCCCCGACTACGCCGCGCTGGCCGGCACGGTGCGCGGTCTGCTCGCCGACGGCCGGCTGCCGCTGGGCGTCCGCCTTCCCGCCGAACGGGAGCTGGCCGAGGCGTTGCGGATCAGCCGGACCACTGTCACCGCCGCGTACCGGCAACTGCGCGAGACCGGGCACCTGGCCAGCCGCCGCGGCGCCGGCAGTTGGACGATGCTGCCCGGCAACCACCGGGTGGCCAGCACCGGCCTGTGGACCCCGCTGGACGACCGGGAGATGCTCGACCTCGGTGTCGCCGCGCTGGCGGCCCCACCGCAGCTCCTGACGGCCGCCCGTGCCGCCACCGAGGACCTGCCCCGCTATCTGGGCGGCGCCGGCTACCACCCGACCGGCATCATCGAGCTGCGCGAGGCGGTGGCCGACGCGTACGCCGCCCGGGGCCTGCCCACCTCGGCCGACCAGATCATGGTCACCAGCGGCACCCAGCACGCACTGGACCTCGTGTTGCGACTCGCCCTGGCCCCTGGCGGCAGTGTGCTGGTCGAGTCACCGACCTACCCCAACGCGCTCGCCGCGCTGGCCGGGCGACGGGCCCGGATCACCACCCACGGCCTGGCTGCCGACGGGTGGGAGCCGGACCTGCTGCTGGGCAGCCTCCGGCAGACCCGGCCCAAGCTGGCCTACCTGATTCCGGAGTTCCAGAACCCGACCGGGCACCTGATGCCCGCCTCGCTGCGCGAGCGGGTGGTGGCCGCCGCTCACGCGGTCGGCACCGATCTGGTCATCGACGAGTCCTTCGTGGACCTTCCGCTGGACGGCACCGAGCTGCCACCCCCGGTCGGCGTCTACGACCGGCACAGCCGGGTCATCAGCATCGGCGGGATGAGCAAGCCCTACTGGGGCGGCCTGCGGATCGGCTGGGTGCGCGCCTCCGCGCCGCAGGTGCAGCGGCTGGCCGCCGTCCGGGTCGGGGTGGACATGGCCAGCCCGGTGCTGGACCAGCTGGTCGCTGTGCACCTGCTCGCCGACGCCGACGCCATCGTGGCCGAGCGCCGGGTCCAGTTGGCCGTCCAGCGCGACGCTCTGCTCGGCGCGCTGGCGCAGCGGTTGCCGGACTGGCGGGTCACAGTTCCCCGGGGTGGCGTGACGCTGTGGGCCGAGTTGGACGGCCCGGTCTCCAGCGCGCTGGCCCGGGCCGCCGAGGAGGTCGGCGTACGGCTGGCTCCCGGCCCCCGGTTCGGCCTGGACGGCACCATGGAGCGGTTCCTGCGGCTGCCGTTCACCCTGCCGGCCGCGGACCTGGTGGAGGCCGTAGGGCGGATCGCGGCGGTGCGTTACGACCTGGACCGCACCGGCCGGCAGCGATGGCGGGAGCCCGCCGTCATCGCCTGAGCCATCGCCGAACTGACCACCGGCCCACGATCGTCGGCCAGCGCCAGATCTCTCCACGGTGTGCGGGAATGTACCTTTCGCCCCATCCTGGCTGCCACAATCTCCTGATGGGCGAGGGCGGGGGGATGCGCGGGGTCCGCCGGAGCGCGCCGGGCTCACGGGCGACCCCGCTCGAACTCTTCTACGACCTGGTCTTCGTCTTCGCGTTCCTGCACGTCACCACGGCCACCGCCGGCAATCCGACCGCCCGGGGCCTGGTGCAGTGCCTGGTGCTGCTGGCCCTGCTCTGGTGGTGCTGGTCCGGGTTCGCCGTGCTGGGCAACCTGATCCGCACCGACCAGGGCATCGTCCCGGCGATCGGCTTCGTCACCATCGCCGCCGCCTTCGTGCTGGCGCTGAGTCTGCCGAAGGCGTTCGTCGACCGGCCCGGTGGGCTGTTCGGTCCGTTGGTCTTCGCGACCTGCTACTTCCTGGTGCGGGTGAGCGAGACGGTGATCTTCCTGTGGATCGGCCGTCGGAACCGCGACGTGCGTCGACGCTGGCGGCTGCTCGTTCTGCCGCTGCTGCTGGCCACGGCCCTCATCGTGGTCGCCGGGCTGCTGCCGCAGCGGCTCTTCGACGGAACAGCCGAGTCGGTGGCCCGCCTGCTGTGCTGGCTCGCGGCCCTCGGCGTGGAGTACGGAGCCGGCCTCACGCTGCGGGGCAGCGGGTGGACGGTGCTCTCGGCCGGGCACTGGGCGGAGCGGCACGGTCAGATCGTCCTGGTCGCCCTCGGGGAGACCATCATCGCGCTCGGACTCAGCCCCAGCGGGATCGCCGGTCTGCCGCTGACCTGGCCGGTGTTGTTCGCCGCGCTCCTCGGCGTCGCGGTGGTCGCCGCGATGTGGTGGGCGTACTTCGACACCCTGGCGCTCGGCATGGAACAGACCCTGCACCGCACCCGCGACCCGGACGCCCGTGCCATCCTGGCCCGGAACGCCTACAGCTACCTGCACCTGCCGGTCATCGCCGGCATCATCCTGTTCGCGCTCGGGCTCAAGGGGCTGATCCACGAGGGCGCCGACCCCAACACACCGAGCTGGGGCATCCCGCTGCCGAGCTTCGACCTGCTGGCGCTCTACGGTGGGGTCGCGCTCTACCTGCTCGCGCTCATCGTGCTCGGCCGGCTGATGCTCGGCGCCCCCCGCTGGCCCACGATCGGCGGGATCCTGCTGCTGGTCGCGCTGGTGCCGGTTGCCGGGTCGCTGCCCGAGCTGATCGCGTTGGGCATGTTGGCCCTGGCCGCAGCGCTGGCCGTGGCCGCGCAGACGGTCGTCGACTCGCGGCGCCGGGCCGGGGTCCGGCAGAAGGCGTTCGAGGAGCAGCTCGCCGCGGAGGAGGAACACACGAGGTGGCGGGGCCACCACCTGTGAGAGCCCCGTGCCGGCTCTCTCGCCGACACGGGACCCTCGGTCGGCTCACAGCTCGGCGAGCGTGCCCGCGTACATCTTGTCGATCTGGGCCGCGAAGTTGCTCTCCACACCACGCCGCTTGATCTTCAACGACGGGGTGATCTCGCCGTCCTCGATCGTCAGGTCGCGCGGCAGGATGGTCACCTTCTTGATCGTCTCCCAGCGGTTGAGCTTGGCGTTGAGCTGGGCGACGTACTCCTCGACCATCGTCTGGGCCTCCGGCGAGGCGACGATCTCGGTGTAGCTGCGCCCCTCCAGTGGACCACCGGCGACCCAGCCCCGGATCGCGTCCGGGTCCAGCGTGACGAGCATCGTGCAGAAGTTGCGGGCCTGACCGACGACGACCGCCTGCGAGGTGTACGGGCAGATCGCCTTGAACATCCCCTCGATGTGCGACGGCGCGATGTACTTGCCGCCCGAGGTCTTGACCAGGTCCTTCTTGCGGTCCGTGATCCGCAGGTAGCCCTGCTCGTCCAGGGTGCCGATGTCACCGGTGCGGAAGAAGCCGTCCTCGGTGAACGCGGCGGCGGTCTCCTCCGGCAGGTTGTGGTAGCCGCGCATCACCGGCCGGCCACGCACCAGGATCTCTCCGTCGGTGTCGATCCGGCACTCCAGGTCACCCATCGCCCGGCCCACAGTGCCGATCTGGAGCCCGGACGGCGGGTTGACGAAGTTGCCGGCGCTGGTCTCGGTCAGGCCGTAGCCCTCCGAGATCGGCAGGTTCGCCGCGGCGAAGAAGGTGGCGATCTCCGGGCTGAGTGGAGCCGCACCGGACACCAGCACCCGCATCCGGCCGCCGAGGCGGGCCTGGAGCTTGCTGAACACCAGCTTCTCGGCCAGGCCGTAGCGCAGCTTCAATCCGGCCGGCACCGGCTTGCCGGCCTGCTCCAGTGTCACCTTCTGCTTGCCGACGCCGACGGCCCAGGCGAAGATCTTCGCCTTCGCGCCGCCGCCGTCCTGCGCGGTGGTCACCGCCCGGTTGTAGACCTTCTCGAACACCCGGGGAGCGCCGCACATCAGCGTCGGGCGGATCACCGACAGCAGGTCGACCAGCTTCTCCACCCGCCCGTCGACATAGGTGGGCAGGCCGACGTGGATGGCACCGCAGAGCAGCGTCTTGCCGAACGAGTGGGCCAGCGGCAGCCACAGGTACTGCAGGTCGTCGTCGCGCAGCAGCCCGACCTCCGCCTGCGCCACGGCCTCCCAGCACCAGCCGCCGTGCAGCAGCTCGACGCCCTTGGGTCGACCGGTGGTGCCGGAGGTGTAGATCAGCGTGGCCAGGTGGTCCGGGCCGATGCCGGCCACCAGCATGTCGATCAGATCCGGCTCGGCGGCCAGCGCGCGGGTGCCCCGCTCCTCCAGCTCGGCGAGGGTCAACTGGGGGATCGCCGCAGCCTGGTCGGTGTCGCCGTCGAGGAGCACCACGTGGGTCAGCGCGGGCAGGTTGGCGCCAGCAATCTTCGCCGCCTGGGCCGGATTTTCCGCGAAGAGCACCTTCGAGCCGGAGTCGGCGATGATGAAGGTCGCGTCCGCCGGCTCGGTGGTCGGGTAGACGGTGGTGGTCGCCCCGCCGGCGCACATGATGCCGAGATCGGCGATCACCCAGTCCAGTCGGGTGTTGGCGAGGATCGCGACCGGGTCCTCCTGGCCGACGCCCAGGCCGTGCAGGCCGGCGGCGACCGCCTTGGCACGCTGGCCGACCTGCTCCCAGGTCAGCCAGACGGGCCCCGAGTCGTCGGGGGCGGGGGAGGCGAACGCGTTCCGGTCGGGGGTGGCCGCCACGCGCTTGAGGAACATGTCCGGGATGGAACGGTACGGTACATCGAGAGCCATCGCTGGAGCCGCCTTCGGGGGTGGTGGCGTGACCGTCGTCACGTCATGATGGTTACCGAAGAGTATTGCGTGGCACCGTGCATCGGCTAGCCCTGGTGATCGTCCGGCCGGCCCAACCCACCGACCGGTCCGGCGGAATCAGGCGTATCGGGCAGCCACGACTGACCAGTCGTAGGTGGCTCGAACCCAGTTGCGCCGGGTGGCCGCCGCGTGGGTCATCTCGTCGTTCCCACTGGACAGCAGCGCCTCCTCCGCTTCCAGGTACGCCGCCAGGCTCTGGTTGAACCGGTTCGCCACGGCCCGCAGCGCGGTCGCCTCGTCCCCGGCGGCGCCCTGGGCGATCACCGTGACCAGGTTGTGCGCCTCCGGATCAGCCTGGCTCTCCTTGCCGTAGGAAAAGAGATCGTTGCACCAGCAGACCAGGTCCACCGCCAGCAGATCCAGTGCGAGCAGCGCCGGGTTGGCGCGCTGGATCGCCCCGAGGGGCCGCGCCGATGCCAGGTCGGTCAGGGTGAGGCAGGGGTGCACGCCGCCGATGTGCCGGCGCAGTTGGACGTACTCCGCCACCTTCGGCACGCGCCGACGCTCCCGGTTGGTCGCCTCCCAGAGCAGTGCCAGCAGGTACTCCCGCATCTGGCTGACGAACCGCAGCAGCAGCGCCGCATGGGCGTCGTGCAGCCGGGTCCGGCGGCACAGGTCGTGCAACGCGTCACCCAGGGGCCCGACGGCGGGCGGCGGGACGTCCGGGTCGCCGTACCGGTCCAGCACGTCGAGCAAGGTGCTGATGGCCGGTCCCAGCCGGACCGGGTCGGCGCCGAGGCCGTCCTCGTCGCAGGCGTCGTCCATCACGAAGAGCCAGCTGATCAGGTCGGTGAGCAGTCGCAACCCGTCCACCGAACCCGCCGGGCAGGCGCGGCCGGCCAGGCCGGCGGCGTCGGCCCGTTGCAGCCGACGAACCCGCTGGCTGGAATCGATCAGCCCGAAGGTCTGCGCCCACTCGATGCTCTCGTCCGCCACCCGTTCGGTGGCCTCGTGGCGACCTACGGGAAACGGGGGCTCCCGCAGCGCCGAAATCGCGAAACTTCGCACAGTCCGCCCCCACTCGTTGCCGCTCGGCGAAGAGTGACGCGGTAAAGCGTACGGGAGGAGGTATCAGCCTTCGTCGCTGGGTGTGGGGCATTCCACAGTGGACCTGTGACCGTTTCCAGACATAGCGTCACATTCCCAGGCTGGCGGTCCGAAGGCGTCGGATGGCCTCCGGTGGACCGTCCAGTTGGACCCGGGCCACCCGTTGCCGACCGGAAAGGAACAAGACCAGTTCGGCTGGGGCGCCGACCACCCGGAGCGGCTCGCCGCCCCGGCCGACGGAGAGTTCGCCGTGGCCGGGCGCCTGCACGTAGAGGTCCGCCGGAAATCGGCGAAGCGTCAACCGGGCCATCGGGGAGGCGCGCTTCCAGAGCGCAGCCTGGAAGCCGACCGGCAGGTCCCGCGGCTGCCACCCGGAGCCGGCCCGCCGCACGTCCTCGTGATGGATGAAGAACTCCATCATGTTGGCCAGCTCGTCGGTCACCCGGTTGCTGACCGGGCTCCAGAACGGCGGGTTGCGCACCTGGTCGACCAGGTCCGGGTAGGGCCGCGCGGCGAGTCGGAGACGGACCCGCTCGGCGTAGCCGCGCAGCGGCGGCAGCATGATGCCCCCGGCCGCGTCCGGGCGGCGTTCCCGCAGCACCAGGTGCGCGGCGAGGTCACGGGTCGCCCACCCCTCGTTGATCGTCGGGGCGTCCGGCCCGAGGGCCAGGAAGAGATCGGCCAGCGCATCGCGCTCGGCTCGGGCGTACCGCGGCATGGCCTGATCGTAGGCCCGGCGGCCCGTTGGCGCGCGGCTACCGTCCGTCGGTTCGATGTCCGCGGTTCGCCCCGTCCGGTACGTGATGGTCGACATATCCCGTCGGGGTCGGCGGTGCTGGCCTGGACCGGTAAGGATGAGGGAGATAATTGCGGCTTACGGCGGGGGAGAGTGTGGCGAGCAGGACAAGTCGGGACGTGCTCAGCCGAGGGCTGGGGGTCCTGCGGCAGGCGATCCGCGAGCAGCCACGGATCTTCACCGTCGCGGTCGTGGGCAGCGTGCTCTTCGGCGGGATGATCATCGTCAGCGCGCGGGTCGTCGGGTCGGTCATCGGCGAGGTGGCGCTTCCGGCGATCGAACGCGGCGAGGTGGGCGCGGGCACCCTGGCGCTGGCGGCGGCCGCGTTGTTCGGGATCAGCGTGCTGCGGGTGGCGGGCATCTTCGGCCGTCGGCTCGGTGCCGGCTACATGCAGTACCGCCTCCAGGCCTCCTACCGCCGCCGGGTCACCCGCCGGTACCTGGAGCTGCCGCTGTCCTGGCACCACCGCAACTCCACCGGCACCCTGCTGTCCAACGCCAACTCCGACGTGGAGGCGGCCTGGTACCCGATCGCGCCGCTGCCCTTCGCCGTCGGCACGCTGGTGATGCTGGTCGGCGCGATCGTGTCGCTCTTCGCCACCGACTGGGCGCTCGCCCTGGTCGGCCTGGCGGTCTTCCCCGCGCTGTTCGCGCTCAACGTCGTCTACTCCCGCCGGATGGCGCCCCGGCAGGCCCGGGCGCAGCGTCTGCGCGCCGAGGTCAGCGGCATCGCCCACGAGAGCTTCGACGGCGCCCTGGTGGTCAAGACGATGGGTCGCGAGGCCCAGGAGACCGCCCGGTTCGCGGGCCGCGCCGGTGAGCTGCGCGATTCCTTGATCGCGGTCGGCCGGCTGCGCGGCATCTTCGACCCGCTGTTGGAGACCCTGCCGAGCCTCGGCACCCTGGCCGTGCTGGTGGTCGGGGCGTTCCGGCTGCGCCAGGGCGCGATCAGCGTGACCGAGCTGGTCAGCGTGGCCTTCCTCTTCACCGTGCTGGCCTTCCCGGTGCGGGCCATCGGTTGGGTCCTGGCCGAGCTGCCGCGCAGCGTCGCCGGCTGGGACCGGGTCCGCCGGGTGCTCGACGCCACCGGCGAGATGCCGTACGGGCAGCGCGTGCTCGACGCGGCCGGCGCCGGCCCGGCCACTCTCACCTTCAGTGACGTGCACTTCTCCTACCCACCGGCCGAGGCGCACCAGACCGGGGCGCAGGTCCTCGGTGAGGTCGGCTTCACCGTGCCGGCCGGTCGGACGGTGGCCCTGGTCGGGCCGACCGGCGCCGGTAAGTCCACCATCGCCTCGCTGGCGGTGCGCCTCGTCGACCCGGACTCCGGCACCGTCAGCCTGGACGGGGTGGACGTGCGCGAGCTGACCGCCGCGTCACTGGCCGGCACTGTGGCGCTGGTCGCGCAGGTGCCGTTCGTCTTCGACGACACGGTTCGCGCCAACATCGCCCTCGACCGGCAGGGCATCGACGACGAGGCCGTCTGGGCGGCGCTTCGACTCGCCGAGGCGGACGGGTTCGTCGCCGCGCTCCCCGACGGCCTGGACACCATGGTCGGTGAGCGGGGCACCTCGCTCTCCGGCGGGCAGCGGCAGCGGCTCACCCTGGCCCGCGCGTTGGCCGGCCGGCCGCGCCTGCTGGTGCTCGACGACGCGACCAGCGCCGTGGACCCCCGCGTGGAGGCGGCCATCCTGGCCGGGCTGCGGTCGTCGACGGCCGAGCCGGGGGTGCCGGTCGCGTCGATCCTGGTGGTGGCATACCGGCGGGCCACCATCGCGCTCGCCGACGAGGTCATCTACGTGGAGCAGGGGCGGGTGATTGCCCGGGGCACCCACACCGAGCTGCTGGCCACCGTGCCCGGCTACGTCGACCTCGTCACCGCCTACGAGCAGGCCGAGGTCGACCGCGCGCAGGAAAGTTCGTACGGCGACGATGTCGCGCCGCTGCCCTCGGGCCTGGAAATCGAGGTGGACCGGTGAGCACGATGGGCATGGGTGACAAGCGGGAGGAGACGACCTGGCAGACCCTGCGCCGGGGTCTGGCGCTGTCGCCGGAGCTGCGGACCGGTCTGGCCGGCACGCTGGCCCTGGCGTTGGTCTACATGGTCGGTCGGGTGGCCGTGCCGGTCGCCGTGCAGCAGGGCATCGACCGCGGCCTCGTCGGTGGTCTGAACCTCGACGTGGTCTGGACGGTGGTGGCGATCACCACGGCGATCCTGGTGATCACGACGGCCTGCGGTTATCTGATGATGCGCCGGCTGTTCACGGTCAGCGAGACGGCGTTGGCCAACGTGCGGACGCGGGCGTTCCGGCACGTGCACGACCTGTCGATGTTGCACCAGCAGTCGGAGCGGCGCGGCTCGCTGGTCTCGCGGGTGACCAGCGACGTCGACCAGATCACCCAGTTCCTCCAGTGGGGCGGGGTGATCCTGCTGGTCAACCTCGGTCAGCTGGTGGTCACCACCGCCGTCATGCTGGCGTACTCCTGGCAGTTGACCCTGGTGGTGCTGGCCGCGTTCCTGCCGGCCGTGTTCGTCATCCGGCAGTTGCAGCAGCGCCTGGGTTCGGCGTACGCGACGGTGCGGCAGCGCACCGGCACGCTGCTCGGCGCGATCGGCGAGAGCGTGGTGGGCGCGCCGGTGATCCGGGCGTACGGCATCGCGGGGCGCACCGAGCGGCGGCTGGACGAGGCCATCGACGGGCAGCGGCTGGCGCAGCAGCGGGCGATCCGGATCAGCATCGTGGGCAGCTCGGTCGGTGAGTTGGCCGCGGGGCTGGCGCTGGCCGGCGTGGTGGTGCTGGGGGTGACGCTGGGTGTGGACGGCACGCTGTCGATCGGCCAGCTGACCGCGTTCCTGTTCCTGGTGACGCTCTTCATCCAGCCGGTGCAGATCGCCACCGAGGTGCTCAACGAGGCGCAGAACGCGATCGCGGGCTGGCGTCGGGTGCTGGACGTGCTGGACGTCGCCCCGGACGTGGCTGACCCGGGGGAGCAGGGACGGGACCTGCCGAGCGGGCCGTTGGACATCCGGTTCGCGGGGGTGCGGTTCGCGTACCCGGGCGGTCCGCCGGTGTTGCACGACATCGACCTGGAGATTCCGGCGAAGAGCCGGGTGGCGGTGGTCGGCGAGACCGGCAGTGGCAAGACGACCTTCGCGAAGCTGCTGACCCGTCTGATGGACCCGTCGGCGGGCGCGGTGCTGCTGTCCGGGGTGCCGTTGGCGGACGTCCGGTTCGACTCGCTGCGCTCCCGGGTGGTGATGGTGCCGCAGGACGGGTTCCTCTTCGACGCGACGGTGGGGGACAACGTCCGGTTCGCCCGGCCGGAGCTGACCGACGAGCAGTTGAGCGCCGCCTTCACCGAGCTGGGTCTGTCGGACTGGTTGGATGGCCTGCCGGCGGGGCTGGACACTCCGGTCGGCGAGCGCGGCGAGGCGCTCAGCGTCGGTGAGCGGCAGTTGGTCGCGTTGGCCCGCGCGTACGTGGCGGATCCGGACCTGCTGGTGCTGGACGAAGCGACCAGCGCGGTGGACCCGGCGACCGAGGTGCGGTTGCAACGCACCCTGGACGCGGTCACCAGGGGCCGGACGACCCTCGCGATCGCCCACCGGCTCTCCACGGCGCAGGCGGCCGACGAGGTGATCGTGGTGGACCGGGGTCGGGTGGTGCAGCGGGGGCCGCACGACGAGCTGGTCCGCGACGCGGACTCGGTCTACGGCCTGCTCTACGCGTCCTGGCTGGAGCAGACCCGGTGACGCGATGCGCCGGTGTGGTGGACGTCGAAGGTCAGGTGCTCTAGGCTCCGGCTTAGGTAAGCCTAACCTTCGAAGGAGGTCGCGCCCATGCGGCCCAACCCCGCCGAGATCGTTCGTACCCTCGTCGCCGGGCGCCTGCCCGGTCTCGTCCACCTGGCCCACCGGCCCGGCCCGCACCACGCCCGGCACGTGACCGACCCGGACGGGCGGGTGCTGCTGCTGGTGCCGGTGGCCAGCCACCTGGCCGCCGCGCTGCAACCGGTGGCCGGGGGCAGCGACGTGGCGGTGGTGCTCGACGTGCTCGACCTGCCGCCCGCCGCCGGTGCGCCCGGTCTGGGTCGCGCCTGGGTCTCCGGGTGGGCTGCCGAGCTGCACGGCGACGAGGCCCGCCACGCGGCTGTCGACTTCGCCGCGGTGGAGCCGACCGGCGACCTGCTCGACCTGGGCACGCGGTTCCGACTGTTCCGCTTCGAGGTGGTCGAGGTCCGCTGGGAGCGGGCCGGCGCCGTGCACCGGGTCGACCCGGTGGAGTACGCCGAGGCCGAGCCGGACCCGGTGCACCCGGTCGAGGCGCGTCTGCTGGCCGACCTCGCGGAGTGCGACGGCGCGCAGGTCACCGAGTATCTGCGCCGGCAGCTCGGGTTGACCGAGCAGACCCCGGACGGGCCACCCCGGGTGGTGCGCATCGATCGTTACGGGCTGGTGGTCGCCCTCGGTCGACCGGGCGCGCGGCGTCGGATCCGGCTGGCCTTCCCGGATCCGCTGGCCGACGCCGACGAACTGGGCTGGTTGCTCCCGACGTTGCGCCGCCCGGCCGAGGCCCATCCGCCGTACTGAGCCCGGTAGGCACGCCGCTGGCACCACCTGCCCGGCTGCACGCCGTCAGCGGGACCGATCGCGGGTCGCGGCCAGCGCCCACGCCACCAGCGCAGGCTGACCGAGCAGGCGTAGCGCCCGCTTGCGGTCGGTGTCCAGCCCGAAGCCGTTCCGGCGTTCGACGAACTGGGCGATGTTGCCGGGGAAGACCCCGACGAAGAAGCCGGCGACGGCCCGGCCGAGCAACCGGCGGGCGGGCTGGCGCCACGTCGCGAGCAACGCCGATCCCAGCGCGACCTCAGCGAGACCGGACACGACCACGACTTTGTCGACGTCGACCGGCAGCCAGGACGGCACCTGTGCCCGGAACTCCTGCCGCTTCGTCGTCAGGTGACCAACGCCGGTGCTCAGCAGGACAGCGCCGAGGGAGGCCTGACCGATGGCCTGCAGAACGGGTTTCGTCGGTTGGCTCATGATCCTGTTCCTGGGGCTCTGTCGAAGACGGACTTCCCCTACCATCTCCGATTCCGCACCGTTCAACCCTGCGAACTCGAGAGCCGGCCCGCCGCGACCGCCCCTAGGTCGGCAGGGGGCCGGTGAGGTAGCGCTGGATCGTCGGGCCGATCGCGGCGACCAGGGTTTCCGGGTCCGCCGAGGCGACCGGCTCCAGACGCACCACGTGCCGCATCATGGCCAGGCCGATCATCTGGGTGGCCACCAGGGAACCGCGCAGCGGCAGTTGGGCCGGATCGACGTCGAGCTGTTCGAGCACCCGCCGCAGGACCTGGGTGGTGACGAACTCCCGCAGCAGTCGAGCGGTCCACTCGTTGCTCACAGCGGAGCGCAGCAGTGCCTGGGCGGCGCTGCCGGCCGGTGAGTCCCAGACGCCGAGGAAGGTGCGCACCAGTCGCTCACCGGCGCCGTCCGGGTCGCCGGCGATCACCTTCGGCACCAGCTCACCAGGGTCGACCGGGAAGTTCATCGCGGTGAGGAAGAGCTGGTCCTTGCTGCCGAAGTAGTGGTGCACCAACGCCGGGTCGACGCCTGCCGTGCCGGCGATGGCGCGGATCGAGGCGGAGTCGAAGCCACGCTCGGCGAACGCCGTGCGCGCCGCGTCGAGGATCGCCTCCCGGGTGTCCGGGTTGCCGGGTCGCCGGCCGGTCCGCCGCGTCATCGCCGCCCTTCGTTCGTCCACCTGGGCAGCCGTGGGCCGGTCCGCCCACGGCTGCCGCAGCCTCACCCGCTGCGTCGACGCAGGGTGGCCGCCGCGAGCACGAGCGCGAGCACCACCGCCCCGAGCACCACCGCCACGTCCCGCCACATTCTGCCGGTCGGCTCGGCGTGGGCACCGACCTCCTGCAACGCCTCGATGGCGTACGACAGGGGGAAGGCGTCACTGAGCGCCTGGAGCCAGCCGGCCATCTGGTCGCGGGCCACGAACAGCCCGCAGAGCAGCAGCTGGGGGATCACCACGACTGGCAGGAACTGTACTGCTTGGAACTCGGTGCGCGCGAAGGCGCTGCACAGCAGCCCGAGGGCGACACCGAGCACGGCGTCGACGACGGCGATCCCGATCACCAGACCGATGCTGCCGGCGGTCTCCAGGCCGAAGATCCAGTACGCCACACCGGCGGCGACCGCGGCCTGCACGGCGGCGGCCAGCCCGAACGCGATGCCGTACCCGAAGAGCAGGTCGAGCTTGCCCAGCGGTGTGGTGAGCAGCCGCTCCAGGGTGCCGGAGGTGCGTTCGCGCAGCATGGCGATGCTGGTCACCAGGAACATGATCACGAAGGGGAAGATGCCGAGCATCACCAACGCGACCCGGTCGAACGTCGTCGGCTGGCCGGGCGGGGTGGGCTGGTCGGCGTACATGAAGTAGACCAGGGTGAGCAGGACGGCCGGCACCACCACGAGCAGCGCGATGGTCCGCCGGTCGTGCCGGAGCTGGCGCAGGATGCGGCCGGTGGTGGCCGCCAGGATCCGCGGGTTCATGACTGCTCCTGTCCGGCTGTCGTGGCGGTGGTGGTCGGGCCCGCCTCGCCGGCCCGGATCAGGCGCAGGAACGCCTCGTCGAGGTCGTCGACACCGGCGGCGGTGCGGATGGCGGCGGGGCTGTCGTCGGCGATCAGCCGCCCCTGGCGGATCAGCAGGAGCCGGTCGCAGCGGGCCGCCTCGTCCATGACGTGACTGGACACCAGCAGGGTGGTGCCGGCGGCGGCCATCGCGTGGAACCGGGCCCAGAGGTCGGCCCGCAGCACCGGGTCCTGGCCGACGGTCGGCTCGTCGAGGATGACCAGTTCCGGCTCGCCGACCAGCGCACAGGCCAGGGAGGCCCGGCTGCGTTGGCCGCCGGAGAGGGTGGCGACCAGTTGGCCCGCCGCATCGGCCAGCCCGACATCGCTGACCGCGCGGTCGGCCTCGACCCGCCCCCGTCCATACAGGGCGGCGAAGTAGCGGGCGTTCTCCCGAACGGTCAGGTCGGCGTAGACGCTCGGCGCCTGGGTCAGGTAGCCCACCCGGTGGCGCAGTGCCGGGGTGCCCGCAGGTTGGCCCAGGACGGTGATCTCCCCGCCGCCGACCACCTGCACGCCGACCACCGCCCGCATGAACGTGGTCTTGCCGCTGCCGCTGGGGCCGAGCAGGCCGGTGACCGCCCCGCGCGGGACGCGGCAACTGATGCCGTCCAGCACCCGCCGCCCGCCTCGGTCGACGACCAGGTCGCGGACGGCTATGGCGTCGTCCATCGCGCACCTCCAAAGAAACTCATCATCTGTTGAACTCAACGCTAGATGAAATACCGATCCGGGCGCAACGGTCGAGGCCGGTGTCCGACTGCCCGCCGTCGCGTACAGCGTGAGAACGGGCAGTAGGCTCCGGACCGGACACCGAGTCCGCCAACGGGCATTGCGCGCTGATCGGACGTACGGCACGATGGCGCGGTGGGTCACGCTCCGTTACCGGACAGCGGTTTTCTTGAGGACTGGGCCGCGCGGTTGCGACAGGGCGCCGAGCGGCCGGTCGTCGGCATCCTGCTGCGCGGCAGTCACGCCCGCCGCGCCGCCACCGCACACAGCGACGTCGACCTCGACGTGCTGGTCGGCGGTGCCCCGTACGCCGCTCGACAGGCGTACCTGGCCGAATCCGCAGGCCGGGTCACCCACGTCTCGGTGGCCGCCCGTGACGTCCGCTCCTGGGTGCACCGACTCGGCGAACCGGCCGACTGGGCGTTCGGGCTGCCGGTCACCACACCGGCGCGACTGCTCTGGGCCGACCCGCACTGGCGGCCCCGGATCGATCTGCCGGTGCTCTGTCAGCCCGCCGAGCCACCCCGGCTGGAGGAGCTGATCGCCACGCTCGGTAAGGCCGCCGCCGCCCGCGTCGCCAACGACCGCGTGGGGGTCCGGCTCGCCGTCGCCGACCTCGCCCGACTCTGCCCGTCGGTGCTGCGCCCGGCCAACCCGTCGGTGCGGGTCCACTCCCGTCGGGCGGCCTTCGCGGCGGCCCTGGAACTGCCGGTCGCCCCACCCGGCTACCGGTCGGACATGCTGCTCTGCCTCGGGCTGCGTCCGGGCGCCACCAGCCAGCTGTGGGCCGCCGCTGTACGGCTGGTCGCCGGCACCCTGCCGCTCATCCGGCCGTACGCCGAGGAGATCGCCGACACGGCCGGCGCGGACCTGGCCGCCGCCCTGGTCGACGGTCGGCTGGACCGCTACGTGGCCCAGCTGGCCCGGCCCGCCGGGTCTGCGCCGCAGCCCGAGCGGGAGCGGTCGCCGGTACCCGCACCGCGTGCGGGACAATTCATCACTGTGCCCGTACCTGACCCGCCGGTGACCGGCGTTCCCAGCGATCCGAGCGACCCGGTGGTGTCCGAGCCGGTTCGCCCGTCCCGGCTCGACCCGGCCATCGCGGCCCAGCTGCGCCGCTCCGCCGACGGCCTGGTGGCCGCCGTGGTCCGCGCGCACGACTCCGGCGAGGTGCTGATGGTCGCCTGGATGGACGACGAGGCGCTGCACCGCACCCTCACCACCGGCCGTGCCACCTACTGGTCACGCAGCCGACGCGAATACTGGGTCAAGGGCGCCACCTCCGGGCACCACCAGTACGTCCGCTCGGTCGCGCTGGACTGCGACGGGGACGCGCTGCTGGTGAGCGTGGACCAGGTCGGAGCGGCCTGCCACACCGGCCACCGGACCTGCTTCTTCACCGAGCTGCCCGTCACCACGCCGGAGGCACGGTGAGCGCGGCGTGGCCGAGCCCCACGGCCGTGAACGAAAGGCAGACCCAGCCATGACCGACGGCATCGTCAGCCCCGACCTGGCCGCCTTCACCGAGCTGGCCACCGGCTGGCGGGTGGTGCCGGTCACCCGGCGGTTGCTGGCCGACGCGGAGACCCCGGTCGGGGTCTACCGGAAGCTGGCCGGCGGGCCGGGCACGTTCCTGTTGGAATCAGCCGAGCAGGGCGTCGGGTCCGCCGGCATGGCCTGGTCGCGGTATTCGTTCATCGGCGTACGCAGCAGCGCCACCCTCGTCGAGCGGGACGGCGTCGCGACCTGGCTCGGCCAGCCACCGGCCGGACTGCCCACCGAGGGTGACCCGATGCGGGTGCTGCGGGAGACGGTGGCGGCGCTGGCCGGCCCGGTGGGGGACCCGTCCGACGGCCTGCCGCCGTTGACCGGGGGCATGGTCGGCTACCTGGGTTACGACCTGGTCCGCCGTTTCGAGCGGTTGCCGGAGCTGACCGAGAACGACCTGGGCGTGCCGGAGCTGGGCATGATGCTCGCCACCGACCTGGTGGTGCTCGACCACTACGACGGCTCGGCGATCCTGGTCGCCAACGCGGTGCTGCCACCGCCGGACGCCCCGGACCGCGCCCCGCAGGTGACCGCCGCGTACCACCACGCGGTCGGCCGACTGGACGCGATGACCACCGCCCTGTCGCGGCCCATCCCGCCGATGATCTCCACCGTCGAGCGTCCGCCGGCCGGGGAGGTGCTCTGTCGTACGCCCGACGACGGGTACCCGAAGGCGGTGGAGGCGGCCAAGGAGGCGATCCGGGCCGGTGAGTGCTTCCAGATCGTGCTCTCCCAGCGCTTCGAGCGGTCGATCCACGCCGACCCGCTGGACGTCTACCGGGTGCTGCGCACCAGCAACCCCAGCCCGTACATGTACCTGCTGCGCTTCGACGGGTTCGACATCGTCGGCTCGTCGCCGGAGGCACACCTGAAGGTCACCGGTGGCGTGGACGGGCGACGGCGGGCGCTGCTGCACCCGATCGCCGGCACCCGGCCGCGCGGTGGCACCCCCGCCGCCGACGCAGCGCTCGCACAGGAGTTGCTCGCCGACCCGAAGGAGCGAGCCGAGCACGTGATGCTGGTCGACCTGGGCCGCAACGACCTGGGTCGGGTCTGTCAGCCGGGCAGCGTGGAGGTGCCCGAGTTCGCCACCATCGAGCGGTACAGCCACGTCATGCACATCGTCTCCACTGTCACCGGCACGTTGCGGGACGACCAGACCGCCTTCGACGCGCTCGCCGCGACCTTCCCGGCCGGCACGCTCTCCGGCGCGCCCAAGGTGCGGGCCATGGAGATCATCGAAGAGTTGGAGCCCGTCCGCCGGGGCGTCTACGGGGGCACTGTCGGTTACTTCGGCTTCGGCGGCGACCTGGACATGGCGATCGCCATCCGGACCGCGCTCATCCGCGACGGCCGCGCCTACGTGCAGGCGGGGGCGGGGGTGGTCGCCGACTCGGACCCGGCCGCCGAGGACCAGGAGACGCGGAACAAGGCCGCCGCCGTGCTGGCGGCGATCGCGGCCGCCGAAACATTGCGGCCTGCTCGGTGAGCGCGAGGAGTGCAGCGCAGCGGAGCCCCGCAGTCGCGAACGGAAGGTGGGCTCGGTGAGCGCGAGGAGTGCAGCGCAGCGGAGCCCCGCAGTCGCGAACGGAAGGTGGGGCCGGTGAGTGCCGAGGAGCGGTCCGCCGTGGGTCGGCGCGAGTTGACGTACGCGGTGTTGCTCTGTCTGGCCGGCGCGGGCCTGGCGTTGTGGGCGGCGACGCGGAGCTGGTCGGTGGAGCTGACGGTGCGCCCGGCGCCGCTGCCACCGGTGCGGGACACCCGCAGCGGCGGCGGGCTGCTGCCCTGGCTGCCGGCGTTGGCGCTGGTGGCGTTGGCGGGTGGTGGAGCGGTGCTGGCCACCCGGGGTCGACTGCGGCAGGTGCTCGGTGGGTTGCTCGGCGCGCTGGGGCTGGCCGTGGCGGCTGGCGGCGGGTACGGGGTGGTCGCCGACATCGGCGGTTCGGTGAGCCGCCAGTGGCCGGCGCTCTGCCTGCTCGGCGGTCTGCTGGTTGCCGTCGGCGGGTGGTGGACGGCGTGGCGTGGTGGCGGTTGGCCGGCGATGGGCGCCCGGTACGAGCGGCCGATGCGTTCGGCCCCTGCGACCACGTCGGTGCCGGCTGGTTCGGAGGGTCCGCCGGCTCCGCTGGCGGGGCGGCGGACCACCGAGGCGTGGGACGCCCTGGATCGGGGCGAGGACCCGACGGCCGACTGACGCGGCGGCCGGTGCGGTGGGCGGGGGTCAGCCGACCGGCTGGTGCTCCCGCTGGGCTCGGCGACCGGCGGCGCGGGCGGCGGTCAGCTCGGCTACCAGGCGGTTCAACTCGGCACGCTGATCGGCGCGGGCGCGGTCGGCGCAGACGGCCTCCCAGGCGTTGCCGCGGGCGGTCCGCATCCGTCCTTCGCCCACCACGGCCCGCTCCACGCTGTGCACCACGCCGACGGCGAGCGACGCCACAGTGCGCGAGATGGTGGTCAGGCCGATGGTCGGCTGCGGCTCGGAAATGCTCATGGTCACCTCGCACGAGGAGTTGCGACGGTCGGGGCAGGCGCGCCATTGAGTCTGCCCGAGGTCGATGCTCGCCGGCTGACGTTTCGCCGCCGTGAACGCCCGGTCAACTGTCCCGCCCTGGCCCTGACCAGGGCCCCCTGTCAAACCTTGAGCTTGCTCACAACATCGACCGGCGTCGTTGTCGCCGAGCGCCGTCCGCCAACTGGTGGCATGATCGATGGATCGGCCCGGTTCGACCGTGGCCGCCAGGCCCCGTGCCCGTGACGGCGGTCGATATCGGAGGTGGCGCTGCGTGACACACCGTTCACGGCAAGTCGGCCATTATGCCGCAGCCCTTTTCGTGAGCAGCGCCATACCCCCGGCGTCCGGCGTAGGTCGGCTGCCCCTAGCATCGGCCCATGACGCCCGGAGAGGGGAGTCCGTTGGTGACTGCTGAGCATGCGCACGCGGAGGGGGACGACGCCGGTCAGGCAGCGTCCGTAAGCGTGCTCGACGAGATTCTGGCTGGCGTACGTGAGGACGTCGCCCGGCGCCAGGAGCAGGTTCCGCTGGAGCGGATCCGTGAACTGGCAGCGGCTGCGCCGCCGCCGCTGGACGCGTACGCGGCGCTGCGCAAGCCCGGCGTCGCCGTGATCGCCGAGGTGAAGCGTTCGTCGCCGTCCAAGGGCCGGCTGGCCGAGATCGCCGATCCGGCCGACCTCGCCGTCGACTACGCGGCCGGTGGGGCTCGGGCGATCAGCGTGCTGACCGAGGGGCGCTGGTTCGGTGGCTCACTGGACGACCTGGCGGCCGTCCGGGCCGCGGTCACGGTTCCGGTGCTTCGTAAGGACTTCGTGGTCTCCAGCTATCAGGTGCACGAGGCGCGCGCGCACGGCGCCGACCTGGTTCTGCTGATCGTCGCCGCGCTCGAACAGAACGTGCTGATGGGTCTGCTGGAGCGCATCGAGTCGCTGGGCATGACCGCGCTGGTCGAGGTGCACGACGAGGAAGAGGCCGACCGCGCTCTGGAGGCCGGCGCGCAGGTGATCGGGGTCAACGCCCGTGACCTGCGTACCCTGGAGGTCGACCGGTCCGTGTTCGAGCGGATCGCGCCCGGCCTGCCCAGCAGCGTCGTCAAGATCGCCGAGTCCGGCGTCCGTGGCCCGCACGACCTGATCCGGTACGCCTCGGCGGGCGCCGACGCGGTGCTCGTGGGCGAGGGCCTGGTCACCCAGAAGAGCCCCCGCGAGGCCGTCGCCGAACTGGTCAACGCGGGCAACCACCCGGCAACGCCCAGGCCGGTGCGCTGACCTCGCACCGGACGCCCCACCGAGAGGATTTTCCGATGAGCGCCGACGCGCTGGCCCCGGTGGCCGGCTCGCAGCCCGACTCCGCCGGCCACTTCGGCCGCTTCGGCGGTCGGTTCGTTCCCGAGGCCCTGGTGGCCGCGCTGGACGAGCTCGACGGGGCGTGGCGCACGGCGATGGCGGACGAGTCCTTCCGGGCCGAGTTCGCCGCGTTGCTGCGTGACTATGCCGGCACCCCGTCGCTGCTCTACGAGGCCCGGCGGTTCTCCGCGAAGGTCGGCGCACGGGTGCTGCTCAAGCGGGAGGACCTCAACCACACCGGCGCGCACAAGGTGCGCAACGTGCTCGGCCAGGCGCTGCTCACCAAGCGGATGGGCAAGACCCGGGTGATCGCCGAGACCGGTGCCGGGCAGCACGGCGTGGCCACCGCGACCGCCGCCGCCCTGTTCGACCTCGAGTGCGTGGTCTACATGGGCGAGGTCGACACCGAGCGGCAGGCCCTCAATGTGGCACGGATGCGGATGCTCGGCGCCACCGTCGTCCCGGTCACCAACGGCTCGCGCACGCTCAAGGACGCGATGAACGAGGCGATGCGCGACTGGGTGGCCAACGTCGACGAGACGCACTACCTGATCGGCACCGCCGCCGGCCCGCACCCGTTCCCAGCGATGGTCCGCGACTTCGTCCGGGGCATCGGCGACGAGGCCCGCCAGCAGTGCCTCGACCTCACCGGCGCGCTGCCGGACGCGGTCACCGCCTGCGTCGGTGGCGGGTCCAACGCGTTGGGCATCTTCCACGCCTTCGTCGGCGACACGGACGTGCGGCTGTTCGGCTTCGAGGCCGGCGGTGACGGCGTGGCCACCAGCCGGCACGCGGCCAGCATCACCGGCGGGTCGGCCGGCGTGCTGCACGGTGCCCGCACCTACGTGTTGCAGGACGCCGACGGGCAGACGCTGGAGTCGCACTCGATCTCCGCGGGCCTGGACTACCCGGGCGTCGGGCCCGAGCACGCCTGGTTGCACGACACCGGCCGGGCGACCTACCTGCCGGTCACCGACGACGAGGCGATGGCCGCGTTCGAGCTGCTCTGCCGCACCGAGGGGATCATCCCGGCGATCGAGAGCGCGCACGCGCTCGCCGGCACCCTCACGCTGGCCCCGAAGCTCGCCGCCGAGCTGGGCCGCGAGCCCACCATCGTGGTGAACCTCTCCGGGCGGGGCGACAAGGACGTGCACACCGCCGGTGACTACTTCGGCATCCTCGACAAGGAGCGGTGAGATGAGCCGGATCGGGGTGGCCTTCGACAAGGCCCGCGCCGACGGGCGGGCACTGCTGGTCGGCTGCATGCCGGCTGGTTTCCCGACCGTCGAGGGCAGCATCGCCGCGATGACCGCCATGGTCGAGGCCGGCGTCGACGTCATCGAGGTCGAGATCCCCTACTCCGACCCGGTGATGGACGGGCCGGTGATCCAGAAGGCCAGTGACATCGCCCTGGCCGGTGGCGTACGCACCGCGGACACCATGCGCATCATCGAGGCGGTGGCGGCCACCGGCGCTCCGGTGGTCACCATGACCTACTGGAACCCGGTCGAGCGGTACGGCGTGGACGTGTTCGCCCGTGATCTCGCCTCCGCCGGTGGCACCGGGCTGATCACCCCCGACCTCATTCCCGACGAGGCCGACGAGTGGCTGGCCGCCTCGGACGCGCACGGGCTGGACCGCACGTTCCTGGTGTCGCCGTCGTCCACCGACGCCCGGCTGGCGATGACGGTGGAGCACTGCCGCGGTTTCGTCTACGCGACAGCGGTGATGGGGGTGACCGGTGCCCGGGCGAGCACGTCCGACGCCGCGCCGACGCTGGTCTCCCGGGTCCGGGCGGTCACCGACCTGCCGGTCGGTGTCGGTCTGGGCGTGGGCACCGGTGTGCAGGCCGGCACCGTCGCCGGGTACGCCGACGGGGTGATCGTCGGCAGTGCCCTGGTCCGGTGCGTCCTCGACGCGCCCAGCGAGGCGGAGGGGCTGGCCGCCCTGCGTACTCTCAGTGCCGAACTCGCGGAAGGCGTCCGCAACCCCACCCGCTGACGGCGCGGCGGGCCTGTCTGTCTTTGGCTTGTGATGCCGGTGAGTCATCGTGATGACTCACCGGCATCACGCTCGAACGGGTGTTGCCCGTCCGGTCGGCGTCGGGCCGCTCAGTCGTGTCGGCGCGGTCCGGGGCGAAGTGGGCCGTCCGCCGCCGTCTCACCACGTTGTTCCGGCGGCTGCGCCACGACCCCGTGCCCGTCAGGCCCGTTCAGCGGCTCTCCAATGGGCTCGGGCGGTGCCCACGAAGCGTCGCGGAGCACGCCGGAGCGGCCGGCGCGAGCATCGGTGACGGCGGCGTGGGTGAGCGGCGTGACCGACTCGGGCAGCGCGTCGGGGGAGTGCCAGGACAACCGGCAGCCCGGCGGTGGGTCGGCGGCGGGTCGGACCCCGCCGGCGCGGGCCCGGAACACGTGCACGAGGACGTCCGGCAGCGGCCCGGCGCGCCCGGGGGACGTCCGCCCGGTGGGGCCGGTCAGGTGGTAGACGCCGACCAGGTCGACCAGCTCGATCTCCCAGCCGGTCTCCGCGCGGATGTCCCGCAGGGCCGCCTGCACCGGGCTCTCGGCCGGGCGTAGCCGCCCGCCGGGCAGCGCGTATCGGCGCTCCCCCCGGCCCTGCCGGCAGAGCAGCACCCGGCCGGTGTCGTCACTGACGACCGCGGCGACCGCCCAGGTGAGCGCGCTCATGGACAAAGAGCGTACGGGGGTGCAAACCAGAAGTCACCGGGATGCGCACTCCAGCGGCCCGGGGTGCCGCTGCGGGGGTGTGCAGCGGTAGCGTGTGCACCCGTGACCCTCGCCTCGCTGTCCCCCCAGGCGGCCCTGCCCAGCCCCAGCACCGCGGTCTGGCAGCTCGGGCCGGTGCCGATCCGGGCCTACGCGCTCTGCATCATCGCCGGCATCGTGCTGGCCTGCTGGGTGACGGAGCGCCGGCTGCGGCAGCGCGGCGTCGCGCCCGGTGCCGTGCTCGACATCGCCGTCTGGGCGGTGCCGGCGGGCATCATCGGCGCCCGCATCTACCACGTGATCACCTCACCGGAGAAATACTTCGGCGCCGGTGGTGAGCCGATGAAGGCATTCGCCATCTGGGAGGGCGGTCTCGGCATCTGGGGCGCCGTCGCCGGTGGCGCGCTCGGCGCCTTCATCGCGGCCCGACAGCTCGGCATCCCGTTCGGGGTGGTGGCCGACGCGTTGGCACCCGGGCTGCCGCTGGCCCAGGCGGTCGGCCGGCTCGGCAACTGGTTCAACAACGAGCTGTTCGGTGGCCGTACCACCCTGCCGTGGGGTCTGGAGATCCACCGGATGGACCCGGACAACCCGGGGCACGCACTGCGCGACGACGCCGGGCAGCCGATCCTCGAACCGGGCCTCTACCAGCCGACCTTCCTCTATGAGGCGCTGTGGAACCTCGGCGTGGTCGCGTTGGTCCTCATCCTCGACCGCCGGCTCAAGCTGGGCCGGGGCCGGGCGTTCGCGCTCTACGTGATGGGCTACACCGCCGGCCGCTTCTGGATCGAGCTGATGCGCACCGACGAGGCCAACCAGATCCTCGGCGTACGGCTCAACGTCTGGACCGCCGCGCTGGTCTTCCTCGGCGGGTTGATCTACTTCGTCCGGGTGCGTGGCCCCCAGGAATTCCTGATCCCGATCGGCGCGGCGGCGACGCCGACCACGCCCCCCACGTCCGACCTGTCCCAGGTGGACCTCTCCGAGCGGGAGAACCCAGCGCAGGCCGCCGCCCCGGAGGGCTACCGGGTGGTCAGCGAGGAGCAGTACGCCGCCTGGCAGGACACCGGCGTCGTGCCGCCCGAGCCGACCGCCGGCGAGGACGTCCGGCCCGGTGGCGCCGAGCCGCTGGGTGACGAGTCGCGTGTCGATGAGGCAACCGTCGACAGCCCGTCGACCGACGAGGACCCGGCGGACGACCCGTCGGCCACCCGTACCGACCGGGCCGACGCCACTGGCGCACGGCCCGCCGACCGGGACAGCTGAGCGGGGGCGGCACCGATGCGAAGCGCGGTGGTGGTCGGCGCAGGGGTCGGTGGCCTCGCGATGGCCGGCGCGCTGGCCCGCTCCGGCTGGCAGGTGACCCTGCTGGAGCGCGCCGAACGGGTCCGTCCCGAGCCGACCGCCGTGGTGCTCTGGCCCAACGGCGTCCGCGCGCTGCAGGCCCTCGGTCTCGGCGCGGGCCTGGCTGCCATCGCCACGCCGCTGCCCGACGGTGGGGTCCGTCGCCCCGACGGGCACTGGCTCGTGCAGCCCCGGCCCATTCCCGCCGACCGGATGCCGGTGGTGGTGCACCGCGAGGATCTGCACGACGCGCTGATCGCCGGCCTCGGTGAGCGGGTCGAGCTGCGGACCGGTGTGACGGTGCGCCACGTCCGGGTCGAGCCCGGTGAGCGGCCGGCGGTCAGCGACGGCCGGCAGACCATCGAGGTCGACCTGGTGGTCGCCGCCGACGGCACGGACAGCGGCATCCGCCGCCAACTCGCCCCCGAATCCCGGGTGGTCAGCTCGGGCTGTGCTGCCTGGCGGGCCGTCATTCCCTGGTACCAGGCCCCTCGGCTACCCGACGACCAGCCACTCGCCGGCGAGATCCTGGGCGCCGGCTACCGGTTCGTGGCCGCGTCGCTGGGCGAGCGCGGCTCGTCCGGCGGGTCCACCCGGGGCGGCATCTACTGGGTGGCCACCGCCGCCGGCGCACCCCGCCCGGAACCACCGGAGACCCAGCTCGCCCTGTTGCGCCGCTGGTACGCGGGCTGGCCCGACCCGATCGGGGCACTGCTCGACGCCACCGACCCGGCCGACCTGGTCCAGCAGGAGGTCCGCGAGCTGCGACCGCTGCCCCGCGCGTACGGCTTTCCGTCCGGGCCGGGCGGCGTCGTGCTGCTCGGCGACGCGGCGCACGCCATGCCGCCGCACCTCGGGCAGGGCGCCTGCCTCGCGTTCGAGGACGCCGCCACCCTGGCCTCTCTGCTGCGGGAAGCCCGGCTGCCCGACGCCGTTCAGGCGTACGACCGGATTCGCCGCCCGCGGGCCGCGACAGTGGTCCGGCAGACCCGACGGATGTCGGCGGTGCTCCAGGCTCGGGGCCGGTTGGCGTTGCGAGCCCGGGACGCCGCGCTGGGCACGATCAACTCGCGACTGCTCTCCAGCGCCGCTGCCTCCGCGGCCCAGTGGCGCCCTCCAACCTGACCCACCCCGGTCAGGGGATCAGGGCGACCGGTTCGGCGATGCAGGCGGTGCCGATGCGGCGGAAGCCGACCCGCAGGTAGACCCGGGCGATCTCGTTGCTGCCAGCGGAGAGGAAGACCAGGTCGGTGCCGGCGGCGACGAGCTCCCGGGCCAGGGTCGCGGTGAGCGCGGCGCCCAGCCCGCGGCGGCGGGCGGCGGGCAGGGTGGCCACCCCGGCGATCTCGGCGACGTCGCCGACGCGCATGGCCATGCCGCTGGCCAGCGCACCGTCGGTGGGCGTGCCGGCCAGCGCGGAAATCCGTCGACCGTCGGCGATCCGGGAACGCTCCTCGTCGAGCGCGGCCAGTTCGAGTTCGGTGACGGCGGCGTCCCGCTCGGCCGGGCCGGCCTCGCCGGGCGCGGTGCCGGCGGCGGCGAATGACACCGCTGCCACCGCACGCCGCGCGGCGACATCGGCGGCGAAGCCGGGGGAGTCGGCGGCCAGCACCCGCACCGCCACGTCGGACAGCGTCGCCGGGTCGGGCAGCGCGGCGGGGTCGAGCACCATCAGCGGCGCCTCCAGCACGTGCAGCCCCGCCGAGCGGGCCACCGCCAGCAGCTCGGGGCTCGTCTCGTGCACCCACTCGAAGGCTTCCGGCAGGCCCAGCTTCCGCTGCCGCTCGCGGACCGAGGTCACGTCGGCCAGCGACGGCGGCTGGGTGGCGTCGATCCGGGGGCGGGCGTAGAACGGCCAGCCGGCGCCATCGCGGACGAACAGCACCAAACCGCCGTGCTCCTCCGCACCGGCGACGTCGCGGGGCACCGCGTCGTAGAAGCGTTCCAACCGGTCGAAGACGTCCTTGTGTAGCTGATCCACCGCGCGAGACTACACGTCCCAGCCTGTGGACGGTGTGATCAATCTCAGGTGGCCCTGCGACCCCGGCCCTAACGTAGACTCAATAGACCCCGGGCCGACGTCGTCCCCACCATGATCCAACCTGAGTGACGACAGGAGGCCCGGTGGCTCAGCCGTACGCGGACAAGATTCAGCCGTATCCGCACAGCCCGCAGGCGTCCCCGATGCCCGGCTCCCGCCCGCCCGCGCAGGGCCTCTACGACCCGGCGCAGGAGCACGACGCCTGCGGGGTGGCCTTCGTGGCGGACCTGCACGGCCGGCGTTCGCACGCGGTCGTCGCCAACGGGCTCGGTGCCCTCTGTCGACTGGACCATCGCGGCGCTCGCGGTGCCGAGCCGAACACCGGCGACGGCGCCGGCATCATGATCCAGGTCCCCGACACCTTCCTGCG
Organism: Micromonospora sp. M61; assembly: GCF_018070245.1. Lineage (NCBI taxonomy): Bacteria > Bacillati > Actinomycetota > Actinomycetes > Micromonosporales > Micromonosporaceae > Micromonospora > Micromonospora sp. M61. The sequence continues at coordinate 66,403 of NZ_JAGPYA010000030.1, forward strand.
CGCGGTGGCCGACGTCGCGCTTCCCCCGGCGGGCGAGTACGCCACCGGGCTGGTCTTCCTCCCCGACGACGACGCCGCCGAGGCGCGTGCCCGGCGGGTGATCGAAAAGTACGCACTGGTCGAGGGAGCCGACCTGCTCGGCTGGCGGGACGTGCCGATCGACCCGAGTGAGCTTGGTGAGACGGCCCTGGCGGCGATGCCCCGGGTCCGGCAGCTCTTCCTGGCCGCGCGCCGGCTCACCGGCTCGCCAGAGGGGCCGGCCGGTTCACCGCTGCGCGGCATCGACCTGGACCGGGTGGCGTTCAGCCTGCGCAAACAGGCCGAGCGGGAGACCGCCGAGCGGGGCGTGCCGGCATACTTCCCGTCGCTGTCCAGCCGCACCATGGTCTACAAGGGAATGCTGACGCCCGACCAGTTGCCGGCCTTCTACCCGGACCTGCGCGACGAGCGGATCGACAGCGCGATCGCGCTGGTGCACTCCCGCTTCTCCACGAACACCTTCCCGTCCTGGCCGTTGGCGCACCCGTACCGGTTCATCGCCCACAACGGCGAGATCAACACGATCCGTGGCAACCGCAACTGGATGCAGGCCCGCGAGGCGCTCCTGCGCTCGCCGAACGTGCCGGGCAACATCCGGCGGGTCTTCCCGGTGTGCACGCCCGGCGCCTCCGACTCGGCGAACTTCGACGAGGTCCTGGAGCTGCTGCACCTGGCCGGACGGAGCCTGCCGCACGCGGTGCTCATGATGATCCCCGAGGCGTGGGAGAACGACCCCGGCATGGAGCCGGCCAAGCGCGCCTTCTACCGCTTCCACGCGAGCCTGATGGAGCCGTGGGACGGTCCCGCGTCGGTGGCCTTCACCGATGGCGAGATCGTCGGCGCGGTCCTGGACCGCAACGGGTTGCGCCCGGGGCGCTGGTGGCAGACCGACGACGGGCTCGTGGTGCTCGGTTCCGAGGCGGGCGTGCTCGACCTCGACCCGGCCCACGTGGTCGCGAAGGGGCGACTCCAGCCGGGCAAGATGTTCCTGGTCGACACCGTCGCGGGTCGCATCGTGCACGACGAGGAGATCAAGTCCGAGCTGGCCGCCGCCCAGCCGTACGGCGAGTGGCTGCACGCCGGGCTGATCGAGCTGGGCGACCTGCCGCCCCGCGAGCACACCGTCTACACCCACGACTCGGTGCGCCGCCGGCAGCAGACCTTCGGTTACACGGAGGAGGAGCTGAAGATCCTGCTCGGGCCGATGGCCCGCACCGGCGCCGAGCCGCTCGGTTCGATGGGCACGGACACGCCGATCTCGCCGTTGTCGACCCGGCCGCGGCTGCTCTACGACTACTTCCACCAGCTCTTCGCCCAGGTCACCAACCCGCCACTGGACGCCATCCGCGAGGAGCTGGTGACCAGTCTGGCGTCGACGATCGGGCCGGAGGGCAACCTGCTCGACCCGGGCGCGGCGAGCTGCCGCCAGATCGTGCTGCCGCACCCGATCATCGACAACGACGAGCTGGCGAAGATCCTCTCCATCGACGAGGACGGCGACCTGCCCGGCTTCAAGGCGGTCCGGGTGTCCGGGCTGTACCGCATCCGGGAGGGCGCGGCCGGGATCAAGGCACGGCTGACCGAGATCTGCCGGCACGTCTCCGAGGCCATCGAGGACGGCGTCCGCATCCTGGTGCTCTCCGACCGGGACTCCAACGCCGACCTCGCGCCGATCCCGTCGCTGCTGCTCACCGCCGCCGTGCACCAGCACCTGGTGCGGGAGCAGACCCGCACCCAGGCGGCCTTGATCGTGGAGTCCGGCGACTGCCGGGAGGTGCACCACGCGGCGGTCCTGATCGGCTACGGCGCCGCGGCGGTCAACCCGTACCTGGCGTTCGAGTCCGTCGAGGACATGATCGCCACCGGCGCCCTGGCCGGCGTCGAGCCGGCAGCCGCGGTCCGTAACTACGCCAAGGCGCTCGGCAAGGGCGTCCTGAAGATCATGTCGAAGATGGGCATCTCGACGGTCTCCTCGTACTGCGGGGCGCAGGTCTTCGAGGCGGTCGGCCTGGACACCCGGCTGGTCGAGCGCTACTTCCGGGGCACCCCCAGCCGGATCGGCGGGGTGAACCTCGCGGGCGTGCATGCCGAGGTGGCCGCCCGGCACGCGCTGGCCTGGCCCCCGGCGGGTTCCGCCGCCTCCGACCGGTTGGAGGTCGGCGGCGAATACCAGTGGCGCCGCGAGGGTGAGCTGCACCTGTTCAACCCGGAGACGGTCTTCCTGTTGCAGCACGCCACCCGCAGCCGGCAGTACGACGTCTTCCGGGAGTACACCGCGAAGGTCGACGCGCTCGCCGCGCAGGCCGGGTCGCTGCGTGGACTGTTCACCCTGCGCACCGGGCTCCGCCCGGCGGTGCCGATCGACGAGGTCGAGCCGGCCAGCGAGATCGTCAAGCGGTTCGCCACCGGCGCCATGTCGTACGGGTCGATCTCCGCGGAGGCGCACGAGACGCTCGCCATCGCGATGAACCGTCTCGGCGGCAAGTCCAACACCGGTGAGGGCGGCGAGGACGTCGATCGCCTGCACGACCCGGCCCGCCGTTCGGCGGTCAAGCAGATCGCCAGCGGCCGGTTCGGTGTGACCAGCGAATATCTGGTCAACGCGGACGACCTCCAGATCAAGATGGCCCAGGGCGCCAAGCCGGGCGAGGGCGGTCAACTGCCCGGCAACAAGGTCTGGCCGTGGATCGCCCGTACCCGGCACGCGACTCCGGGCGTCGGTCTGATCTCCCCGCCGCCGCACCACGACATCTACTCCATTGAGGACCTCGCCCAGCTCGTGCACGACCTGAAGTGCGTCAACCCGACCGCGCGGGTGCACGTCAAGCTGGTCAGCGAGGTCGGCGTCGGCACCGTCGCCGCCGGGGTGGCGAAGCTCAAGGCCGACGTCATCCTGATCTCCGGCCACGACGGGGGCACTGGCGCCTCCCCGATGAACTCGCTCAAGCACGCGGGCACCCCGTGGGAGCTGGGGCTTGCCGAGGCCCAACAGACGCTGCTGCTCAACAAGCTGCGCGACCGGGTCACCGTGCAGGTCGACGGTCAGCTCAAGACCGGCCGCGACGTGCTGATCGCGGCGCTGCTCGGCGCGGAGGAGTTCGGCTTCGCGACCGCGCCGCTGATCGTCGCCGGTTGCGTGATGATGCGGGTCTGCCACCTGGACACCTGCCCGGTCGGCATCGCCACGCAGAACCCGGTGCTGCGCGAGCGCTTCACCGGCACCCCGGAGTTCGTGGAGAACTTCTTCCTCTTCCTCGCCGAGGAGGTCCGGGGATACCTGGCCGAGCTGGGTTTCCGGTCCATCGAGGAGGCGATCGGGCAGTCCGAGCTGCTCGACGTGGCCCCGGCGCTGACGCACTGGAAGGCGCACGGGTTGGACCTGGCGCCCGTCCTGCATCTGCCGGAGCTGCCCGCCGGCGCGGCCCGACGGGGGATTCGGGCACAGGATCACGGCCTGGAGCTCTCCCTGGACAACGAGCTGATCGCGCTCGCGCAGCCCGCCCTGTCCGCGGGTGCGCCGGTACGTGTCGAGGTGGCGGTCCGCAACGAGCACCGCAGCGTCGGCGCGATGCTCGGCGGTGAGGTGACGCGCCGCTTCGGCGGTGCCGGCCTTCCGGACGACACCATCGAGTTCGTGCTGCACGGCACGGCCGGGCAGTCGTTCGGCGCGTTCCTGCCGCGCGGGGTGACCCTGCGGCTGCACGGCGACGCCAACGACTACGTGGCCAAGGGCCTCTCCGGTGGGCGGATCATCGTCCGTCCGGACGCCGCGGCGCCGTTCCTCGACCCGGACGCCGAGCCGGGGCAGCGAGCCGAGGATCAGATCATCGCCGGCAACACCATCCTGTACGGGGCCACGGCGGGTGAGGTCTTCCTGCGTGGCCGGGTGGGGGAGCGGTTCGCGGTGCGCAACTCCGGTGCGGTCGCCGTGGTCGAGGGGGTTGGCGACCACGGCTGCGAGTACATGACCGGCGGCACTGTCGTGGTGCTCGGCGCGACCGGCCGTAACTTCGCGGCCGGCATGTCCGGCGGCACGGCGTTCGTGCACCACCTGGACCGCGCACGGGTCAACACGGAGCTCGTCGACCTGGCGCAACTGGGCGAGCAGGAGCAGTCGTTGCTGCACGAGCTGGTCCAGCGGCATGTGGCCGAGACCGGGTCGGCGGTCGCCGAGGAGCTGCTCAAGCGCTGGCCGGAGGCGGTGGCCGAGTTCACCGCCGTGGTGCCCCGCGACTACCGCCGGGTGCTGGAGATCATGAAGGCCGCCGAAGCCGCCGGCCGCAACGTCGACGACGCGGTGATGAGCGCGCTCAGCGCGCCGTCCGCCGCGCCGGTGCCGCCCGCCCCGCGGGTGGCTGCCCAGGAGGTGGCTCGTGCCTGACCCGAACGGTTTCCTGCGCTACGACCGGCGACTGCCGGCCCGCCGCCCGGTGCCGGTGCGGATCAGCGACTGGCGCGAGGTGTACCCACCGGCCGGCGAGGAACTGGTCCGCGAGCAGGCCACCCGATGCATGGACTGCGGCATCCCGTTCTGCCACGACGGCTGCCCGCTGGGCAACCGCATCCCGGACTGGAACGACCTGGTGCGGACCGGCAACTGGGACGCCGCAGTCGAGTCGCTGCACGCCACCAACAACTTCCCGGAGTTCACCGGCCGGCTCTGCCCGGCGCCCTGCGAGGCGGCCTGCGTCCTCGGCATCTCCGGCGGCCAGCCGGTGACCATCAAGCAGGTCGAGGTGGAGATCGCCAACGCCGCCGCAGCACGCGGTTTCACCCCTCGCGCGGTGCCGGCGCCGTCCGGTCGGTCGGTCGCCGTCGTCGGCTCCGGGCCCGCCGGCCTCGCCGCCGCCCAGCAACTGGCCCGCGCCGGTCACGCGGTGACGGTGTACGAGCGTGACGACGCGATCGGTGGCCTGCTCCGGTACGGCATCCCCGACTTCAAGCTGGAGAAGCGGCACATCGATGCCCGCCTGGCCCAGCTCGTCGCCGAGGGGGTGCGCTTCCGCACCGGCGTGAACGTCGGGGTGGACGTCACCGCCGAGCAGTTGCGCGCCGAACACGACGCGGTGCTGCTGGCCTGCGGCGCGTTGCAGGGGCGGGACACTCCGGAGACCCCGGGGCGGGCGCTTCGGGGCGTACACCAGGCGATGGCGCACCTGGTCGCGGCGAATCGCGCGGTCGCCACCGCGGCCACCGACCAGCCTGGCGTCGCGGCCACGGGTGAGGCCCGGCCGGCGCGTGCGCTGCTGCCGGACGGCAGCCCGATCGACGCGGCCGGCAAGCACGTGGTGATCATCGGTGGTGGTGACACCGCGGCTGACTGCCTCGGCGTCGCGCACCGGCAGGGCGCCGCGGGCGTGCACCAGCTCGACCTGTACCCGCAGCCGCCCCAGGAGCGCGACGAGGCACGGGACCCGTGGCCGACGTGGCCGTGGATCCTGCGCAGCTACCCGGCGCACGAGGAGGGTGGCGAGCGGGTCTTCGCCGTTGCGGTGCAGGAGTTCGTGGACGACGGCACCGGGCAGGTGCGGGCGGTGCGGATCGCCGAGGTGACAGTGGAGAAGCGCGACGGTCGACGGGTCGTGACAGTGGTGCCGGGTTCCGAGCGGGAGCTGCCGGCAGATCTGGTGCTGTTGGCGATCGGCTTCGAGGGCACCGAGCAGCAGCCGTTGCTGGCCCAGTTAGGTGTGACCCGTAATCCCCGGGGCGCGGTCGACGCCCGCGACGACTGGCAGACCGACGCCGACGGGGTGTTCGTGGCCGGTGACATGCACCGGGGTGCCTCGCTGATCGTCTGGGCCATCGCCGAGGGGCGTGCGGCGGCTGCCGCCATCCACGAGCACCTCGGTGGTGTCGGTACGTTGCCGGCCCCGGTCGGCCCGGCCGCGCAGGCCCTCGCCGCTCGCTGACCGGGCGTCACCAGGCGGTCCACGGAGGTCCGGTCGGTGCGGCAGTCCCTGCCCACCGGCCGGACCTCACCGTCGGGCGGCGCGTCGCTGAGACAGCGGTCACCCCCCGATGGCCCGCGCACGGGACAGGACGACACGAAGATCATCGTTACGCTGCGATCATGGACATCGAGGAGCGGCTACGACGGACCCGTCGGTGGCTGTGGATCGTGCTGATCGGGCTCTTCCTGAGCGGTGCCACCGCATTTCCGCTGGAGATCGAGGTGCGCTGGCTGCTGCGCGCACTGGACCCGCTCTCCGACCAACTGCCCGCCCTGGTCGCCTGGATCGAGCGGGTGCACACCGGCCTCGTGACGGCCGGTGAGGACTACCCGTTCCTGCTCTACGGCACCGACTGGCTGGCGTTCGCCCATCTGGTGCTGGCGGTGGCGTTCTGGGGGCCGCTGCGGGACCCGGTGCGCAACGTGTGGGTGGTGCAGGTCGGCATGATCGCCTGCGCGGGGATCGTGCCGCTGGCGCTGATCTGCGGGCCCATCCGGGACATCCCCTGGTTCTGGACGCTCATCGACCTGTCCTTCGCGGTCGGGGCGTTCCCTCCGCTCTGGTTCGCCTACCGGCACATCCGTGCCGTGGAAGTGAGCACGGCCCGCCCCTGACGCCGTCGATCATGGAGTTGTGGTGCCGGAAGAACCACCCGTTTCGGGCCGAAGTTGGCACCACAACTCCATGATCGACAAAAGTCGGCGGGCGTGCCGCGAGCGCCCGCGCTCACGTGCGGGCGCTCGCGGTCCACACCGGATGCCTAGTGCGACAGCAGGTGGTGCGACTCGCGGATCTTGGCCCAGGACTTCGGCTCCGTCGGTGGGGCCGCCTTGCGTGCGGCGGTGGCCACGTCGGGCCGGCCGGCGGTGAACAGCCAGGTGGTGAACAGGTCGTCCAGGTCCAGCCCGGAGATCCGTTCCGCCAGTGCCTGGAACTGCTCGATGGTGCCGTTGCCGTACCGGTGCTCGCTGGTCCAGGCCGGCAGGATCTCGAAGAACGCGTCGTCGCCGACGGCCAGCCGCAACTGGTGCAACGTCATCGCGCCGCGGTCGTAGACGGCGTTGTCGAAGACCCGGGCGGCACCGGGGTCACCGGGCAGCACCTGCCAGAACTCGTCGTCAGCCGGGTAGCTGGCGTAGGTGAAGTCGAACACCTCCTGCGCGGTGCCCTCACCCTGCTCCTCCGACCAGAGCCACTCGGCGTACGAGGCGAAGCCCTCGTTGAGCCAGATGTTGCGCCACTCGGCCACCGAGACCGAGTCACCGAACCACTGGTGGGCGTTCTCGTGCGCCACCACGTACGTGTTGGCGCCGCGCCGCCAGAAGCCCGGCCCGTACACCGGTCGGGTCTGGGTCTCCAGTGCGAAGCCGATGCCGTCGATCGGCCCGGCCACGCCACCCTGCGCCTCGAACGGGTACGGCCCGAAGATCCCGCTCTCCCAGTCGACGATCTCGGCGGTCCGCTCGATGCTGGCCCTCGCGGCCGGCCCGAGCGCGCCCAGCGAGGTGCTGTATGCGTTGACCACCGGCTGGCCGCCCGGCGTGGTGTCGGTGACGATGTCGTACTGGCCGATTGCCATGAAGGCCAGGTAGGTGGCGGTGGGTGAGGTGGTCCGCCAGATCCACCGGGTGCGGTTGCCGGCCTCGGCCACCGGTGGCCTCGGCTGCACGCCGTTGCTGATCACCTCGACGCCGGTGGGCACCGACACCGAGATGTCGAAGGTGGCCTTGTCCAGGGGGTGGTCGTTGCTCGGGAACCACCACCAGGCCGACTCGGGCTCGTTGACGGCGAGGGCGCCGTCGTCGGTGCGCGTCCAGCCGGTGTAGCCGCCGACCAGGGTTTCCGACGGGATGCCGTTGTAGCGCACCACGATGGTGAGCTGCTGTCCCCGGGTCACCGTGCGGGCCGGGGTGACCACCAGCTCGTGTGCGCCCGCAGTGCTGGTGGTCGCCGCCCAACCGTTGACCCGCACCGACTCGACGTCGAGCAGGAAGTCGAGATTGAACGCCGACAGGTCCTGGGTGGCGGTGGCGAGGATGGTGGTGGTGCCGGTGAGCAGGTCGGTGGCCGGGTCGTAGCGCAGCCGGACGTCGTAGTGCTCGACGTCGTAGCCGCCGTTGCCGTAGTCGGGGAAGTAGGTGTCGCCCAGGCCGGCCGCACCGGGTTGCGGCGCGGCGGTGACGATCGGCCGACCCCAGCCCGTCGGGGCGGCCTGGCCGGGGGTGCCGGCGAGCATGGTGCCGGCGGTGGTGAGGGTCAGGGCGGCGGTGGCCGCCGTGAGTGCTCGTCGCACGAGGTGGACTCCCTCCATCGGGTGTTCGCCACGTCAACCTAATCGACAGAAGTGAACGTCGCAGACCCGCCGCGCGGCGTCGTCCACCTATTCCATTGATGGAGATGTTTCGATAGCATTACCGGCTAGTAACAAAAGACCCAACCTGGCCACGCGCGCGGTCGCAGGATCCCACCACCCCCTGTTCTGTGGAGGTCCGTCATGCCCCACCGTCCACTCGCCCGCGCCCTGGCCGCACTGGTCGCCCTCTGCGCCGCCGCCCTCGGCGCCGTGCTCGTTCCCGGCACCGCGCAGGCCGCCGCCGTCAACTACGTCGCGCTCGGCGACTCGTACTCCTCCGGCGTCGGCGCCGGCCCGTACGACTCGTCCGGCTGCCTGCGCAGCCAGAAGTCGTACGCCCCGCTCTGGGCGGCCGCCCACGGCGTGACCAGCTTCAACTTCCGGGCCTGTGGCGGTGCGGTCACCGCCGACGTGCTCAACGACCAGGTCAGCGCGCTCAGCGCCAGCACCACCCTGGTCACCATCACCATCGGCGGCAACGACGCCGGCTTCGTCAACGTCATCACCAGTTGCCGGTTCGGCAGCACCTCGTCCTGCACCAACGCCGTCAACACCGCGAAGACCTTCGCCACCACGACCCTGCCCGCCCGGCTGGACGCCACCTACACGGCCATCCGCAACCGCGCACCCAACGCCCGGCTGATCGTCCTCGGCTATCCGCGGCTGTTCGAGACGACCTCCTGCGGATGGTTGGCGATGAGCACCTACAAGCGCACCATCCTCAACGAGGCCGCCGACGTGCTCGCCTCGGTCACGGCTGGCCGGGCCAGCGCGGCCGGCGCCACCTTCGCCGACACCCGACGCACCTTCGCCGGGCACGGCGTCTGCGCCGGCGACCCGTGGATCAACGACATCTCCGGGATCATCGAGGCGTACCACCCGGACGCCGACGGCTACCGCTACGGATACCTGCCCGCGCTCAACGCCATCACCGGCTAGAGCGAAACGGCACCGCACCGCCAGAACCCACCGGCCGGTGGCCGAGCGTCCCCTGTGGGCACTCGGCCGTCGGCCGGCCCCGCGTCTGTACCCGATGCGTCACACTGGGTGGAATCGGAGGTGACGCGTGCGACGGTCCGAGGTGCCCAAGCAGGAGTTGATCGGCCAGCGGCAGGCGGCAGCCGGCCGCGAGCGACTGCCGGCTGGCGGGCTGGAGTTCTTCGCGCTGCTCGCACGGCTGCTGCGGCGACCCCGTCGCGGCGACCGTCGGCTGCCGCTGCTCTGGCTGGTCCGCTCCGACACGGCGGATCTGATGGTGCAGCTGCGCCGCTTCCTCGGTCAGGGCGCCCGGCGGCGGGTGCCGCACGCCGTGTTGGACGCCGACGCGCCACCGGGCGCCGGGGACGTGCCGGCGCTGCTGCGCGAACTGCACCGGCAGCTCTCCCTGGAGGCGTTCGGCGCCGCCCGGCTGCGCTTCCGGCACTACCCGCTCGCCGACTGGCTGATGCACCAGAGCCTCAGCTTCGGCATCGACGCCGACGACAGCCGCGCGGCCCTGGTCCGACGGTTGCGCGACCGCCGGGGCCCGCGTACGCCCGAGGCGTTGCCCAGCGGCGGTGACGCGGTCAGCATCGTCTCGCAGGTGCTGCTGTGGGTGGTCCGCCGCGCCGTGCCGGGGGTGGTCTTCCGGGCCGCCGTCTCCGGCCGGGTGCCGGTGCTCGGGCGGCACTACAACTGGTTCATGCGCCAGCAGTACCTGGCGCCCCGGCAGTCGGTCACCTTCCTCGGCTTCGCCGAACGCCTGACCGCCGGGTGGCGCGACGGCGAGCAACCCGACCAGGTCAACAAGCTTCTGCTGCACGCGTTTTTGGAGGACCTGCGGCAGGCGTACCGGCGTCGACCGTGGCGCCCGTCGGACTGGCGGCGCACCGCGTACCCGGCGCTGCTGATCGATCACGTCGCCCCCGGCAACGTCGGTGGCGAACTGGTCCGCCTGATCGGCGACGTCCGCACCGAGACGGGCCGCAACGACCCGCTGCTCATCGTGGTGTCCGGCGGGCAACCACCGCCGGAACTTCCCGAGCCGCACCCGCTGACCGAGGCCGACGAGGCGTACGACGAGTGGGCCGAGGCGCTGCCGGAGATGCGGCGGCTGCGCCGCAAGGCCGCCTGGCTGGTGGCGTTGCGCCCCGACGACTCCGACACCGGCCCGCCGCCGCGTGGCGGCATGCGACCGTTCTCCGCGCCCGACCCGCCCTGGTGGTCGCGGCGCTTCCTGCCGGCAGCGCTGTGCCTGGTGCTGGTGGCGGCGCTCGGAGTGTGGGCCGGCAGCCGGTGGGCGCCGGGCTGCCACCCGTCGCTGACCGGCGGTCGGGTCTCGGTCGAGGTGGTCGCCAACGGCGAGTGTGTCGGCTACAGCGACAGCGCCGCCCAGGTGTTCAACAACGACCCCGGTCAGGAGGGTCTGCGAAAGATCCAGCAGCGCATCTTCGCGCAGAACCGCGCCGCCGAGGAGGTCTGGCAGCGCAGCGACCAGCGCCGGCCCTTCCTGACCCTGGTCTACCTGGGCACCCTGACCGGCAACCCGACCCGCGCCGACGAGGAGTCCTACGTCTCCGAGCGCGAGGAGCTCGAAGGCATGGCCACCGCCCAGTACGCGTTGCTGAAGGAGTCGGCCGGCGCCGACGGCGCCGCGCTGCTGCGGATCGTGGTGGCCAACGGCGGCAAGCAGATGATCTACGCCGACCGGGCCGTGTCGATGCTGGCCGAGCTGGCCTCGGACGACCCCACGGTGGTCGGGGTGGTCGGCCTGGTGGAGAGCCGGACGAGCACCGCCCGAGCGCTGCGCGAGCTGAACAAGGTCGGGCTGCCGGTGCTGGCACCCACGCTCTCCGCCGACCGGATGGACGCCAACTCCCGCCTCTACCTGCAGATCTCCGCGCCCAACACGGATCAGGTGGAGATGGTCGACGCGTACGCCCAACAGGTGCTGAAGGTCGGCGAGGCGCACGTCTACTACACGACGTTGGAGAGCAGCTCGCTCACCGAGGACCTCTACGTGGGCACCCTCGTCGACGGGCTGCGGCAGCGGTTCGGCGCCCGCATGACGCGCCTCGACGCGTGGAGCACCGGTGAGCGGCTGACCGACGAGTGCGGCTATCCCGGCCTGCTCTTCTACGCGGGCCGCTGGACGGAGTTCGACGGTTTCCTGCGGGCGCTGCGCGAGTGCGGGGGCAACCCACCCCGGCACCTCGTCGCCGACGACTCGGTCAACCGCTACATGGCCAACCCCGGGCTGCGCGCCGCGGCCCCCGGCAACCTGCCGGTCACGTACGTCTCCAAGGCATCCCTGGCCACCTGCGCGGCGCTGCGGGCCGCCGAGGAGCGCCGCGACGACGCCCGGGCCAGATTCCTGTCCATGATCCGGGCCGACGACCTGCTGGACCCGCCGCGTTGCCGGCCGGACTCCGGGCATCAGGTCGGCGAGCGGGTCAGCCTCGCCTACGACGCGGCGATGATGATGATCCGGGCGGTGGAGAGCCTCGCCGCCCGGCTGCTCCACGCCGACCAGCTACAACGGTGGGAGCCGACGTCGGTCAACCCGGTCGCCGTGCACGCGGAGGTGCTCCGGCAGAACGCCGGCCAGGGCTACCCGGGGGTGGCCGGGCTGATCCGGTTCACGCCCGACTCGGGCGAGCCGGTCGACAAACGGCTTGCCCTGCTGCGGGTGGAGCAGGTGCCGCAGGTGGCGACGGCGCCGGTGGAGGTGTTCCGCTGTGGGCTGGCCGACGCGCCCGACCCCGTGCCGTGCGGCCCTGCCTGACGGGTCCGGCGTGACACGTCCTCGCAGGACTGTCCGGGTGCCACCGCTGTCCGTTAGGGTTCCTGGGACCAGGCGGCCGTCGGCGTTGGGGGCAGAGGGTGGGCAGGCTCGCGTCGGCGTACGGGCAGGCGATCAACTCCCACCGGGCGGCCCGAGCGCACCTCGACGCCGCCCGGAACGCGCTCGGCACCGCACCGGCCGCCGTTGCCCCGGTCGGCGTCGACGCGCTGGTGACCCGCCTCGCCCGCCTCGGCGGCGCCCTGGCCACCCCCGCTCCGGGCGCCACGCCGTTGACCGACGAGCCGGCGGCCGTCCGGATCGGCGAGGCGTCCATCTCGGACGTTGGCTTCCCAGTGCTGGTTCCCCTCGGCGGTGGGCACCACCTGGCCCTGGACACCGACGCCCGCGATCCCCGGGTCGCCGGGCTGCTGCGGGCACTGGTGCTGCGGCTGGTCGCCACCGCACCGCCCGGTCAGGTCCGGGTCGCCGGCATCGACACCGCGGCGCTCGGCGCCACCTTCGGCCCGTTGCGTCCCCTGCTCGACGCGGGGGTGCTCGACCCGCCAGCCACCAGCGAGGCCGAGGTCGCCGCGCTGCTCGATGCCGCCGAGCAGCATGCCCGCGCCGCCCAGCACGGTCAGCCCGCCGACCGGCACCTCCTGGTGGTGGTCGCCACCGCCGCGCCACCGCCGCGTGAGCTGGCCCGGCTCGCCGCGCTCACCCACGCCGGCCCGGCCGCCGCCGTCTGCGTGCTGCTCACCGGCCACCCGTCCCGGGTGCCCGGCGAAACCGCGCCGCCGCTGGGTGGCACCACCGCGATCCGGCTCCACCAGGGGTACGCGCAGGTCGGCGACCCGCCCGGCATCCCGTTCAGCGCCGACGGCAGCGGGCTCGCCGCACCCGTGGTGCTCGACGGTGACCCGCCGGCCGCCTCGGTACGCGCGCTCGCCGAGCACCTCGGCGCCGCCACCCGCCGCGCCGACGCGCTGCCCTTCACCGACCTGCTGCCCGAGCGGCGCTGGGCCGAGTCGGCCGGCAACGGTCTGCGGACGGTGATCGGCCGGGCCGGCTCCGCCCCCCTGACGCTCGCCTTCGACGACGCCACCCCGCACTGGCTGGTCGGGGGGCGCACCGGCGCGGGCAAGACCGTCTTCCTCCTCGACGTCCTCTACGGGCTGGCCGCCCGCTACTCCCCGGCGGAGTTGCAGCTCTACCTGCTCGACTTCAAGGAGGGCGTGAGCTTCACCGAGTTCGTGCCCACCGGTCGGGACCCGTCCTGGCTGCCGCACGCCCGTGCCGTCGGCATCGAATCCGACCGTGAGTACGGCCTCGCCGTCCTGCGGGAGCTGCGCCGCGAGGCGCAACGCCGGGCCGGCGCGCTGAAGCGCCACGGCGTCACGAAGCTCGCCGACCTGCCACGGGACAGCCCGCTGCCCCGCATCGTGGCGGTCATCGACGAGTTCCACGTGCTGCTCGCCGGCAACGACGCGCTGGCCCGCGAATCCGTGGACCTGCTGGAGGAGTTGGCCCGCAAGGGCCGCTCGTACGGCATCCACCTGGTGCTGGCAAGCCAGAGCATGACCGGCATCGAGGCCCTCTACGGGCGGGCCGAGGCGATCTTCGGCCAGTTCGCGTTGCGGGTGGCGCTGCCCGGCGGCGGCGGGGTGCTCGATCAGCTCAACGACGCCGCCGCGGCCCTGCCGGTCGGCTCCGCCGTGGTCAACACCGCCGCCGGTGCGGTCGGCGCCGACACCGTGCTGCGCTTCCCCGACGCGCACGCCGCCGCCGCGGACCTCGCCGCGTTGCGCCACGAGCTGTGGCAGGCCCGCCCGCCGGGCTCGCGGGCACCGGCGGTCTTCAAGGGGTACGAGGTCGCACGGGTCGAGGACGACCCCACCTTCGCCGGGTTGCGTCCCGGTGGTCGGCGCCCGATGGCCCTGGTCGGCCGGACCGTCGACGTGCACGGCACCACCGCCCTCTTCCTGATGGACACCACCCCCGGCCGGCACCTCGCCGTGGTGGGCACCGCACCGACCGGCGCGGACGTGCTGCGCGCCGCGACGCTGAGCCTGGCCCGCCAGCACGCCCCCGGCGACGCCCGGTTCCAGTTGGTCTCCCTCGTCACCGTCGCCGACCCGGTCGCCGACGACACCGAAGCGGTCCTGCGCGCCGCCGGCCACCCGGTGCACCGCCTCGACGCCGCCGGGCTGCGCGACCGGGTCACCACGTTGGCCGCCGAGCCCGCCGGCCGCGAATACCTGGTGGTCTTCGGCATGGACGCCGCCGCGCCGGTGTTCGGGGCGACCGACCCGGGCACGTTCCGCTCCGGCCTGGACGACCTGCGCACACTGCTGCGCCAGGGCCCCGGGCAGGGGGTGCACCTGCTCGGTTGGTGGCGAGGGTTGCGCCGGCTCGCCGACGACCTCGGCGGCACCCAGAACCGCGACGACGTCGCCTGTCTGGTCGCCCTCAACGTGCCCGGGGCCGAGCTGGCCCTGCACCTCGGGACGCACGACCTGACCTACACGCCCCGCGCCGACCGGGCGCTGCTGATCGACCGGCACGACCAGCGCACCCGGCTGATCGTCCCGTTCGTCGGCGACGGGCACGACCCGGACGGGGAGCGGTGACAGTGTCCTTCGAGGAGTACGCGGCGCTGGCCCGACAACTCGCCGAGCAGCGCCGGGCCGGTGAACAGCACGCCGCCACCGAGTCCGCGCGCCGCCGTGACCTGCACGCCGCCGTCGACTACCTCCAGCAGAGACTGACCGCACAGGGGCACCGCCTCGACCAACTCGGCCGATCGATCCGAGTCGACCAGCCACCCGCAGGCTCTGCCCCGGGGAGTCCGGCCGAAGCCGCCGGCTGGCCGGGCCCACCGTCCGGCTCCGGGTCGGCCCTCGGCTCCGGGTTCGGCGCTGGTCCGGTCACCGCTGCCGGGTCGGGCCCTTCGTCCGCTGCCGGGTCCGGCCCTTCCACCGCACCCCCCGGAGCGGGGGACGGGGGATCCGACGGCGCAGCCGGCGTGCCGGGGCGGGCGGGGGTCGGGGCGTACCCCGAGCTGCCGGCTGGGGAGGCGCGGCTGGCGCTGCCGACTGCGGTGAGCCCGGCGGGCGTCGGGGTGCCAGCGCAACGCGCGGCGGCGGTCGACCCGGCGGTGGAGCTGGAGTTGGCCCGGCGGATGGCCGACGAGGCCGACCGGCACGGACAGCAGGCGGAGCTTCTGGCCCAGCGGCCGGCGCTCCTGCCGACGTGGTCGCCGCTGGCGCGGGCGGTCGCGATCTACGCCGCGTCCGGTGCTGCCGCCGGGGTGCTCGTGCTGGCCCTGGTGCTGGCGTCTGGCGTCGGCATGGTCGACGGGTTCACGCTCGGCGCGTGGATCTGCGCGGGGCTGCCGGCGGTGGCGTTCTTCGGCGGGTACCTGGTGCTGGGCAGGTGGGGGCGGCCCGCGATGGTCACCGGCACCCCGCCGCGTTATCTGCCGCTCGGGTTCCTGATCTGTTTTCTGCTGGTGCCGATGGCCTACTGCGCCTACCTGCTGCTGGTCCGTGGCCTGCGCTGATCCCCGCCGCGATCCCACCCGGCTCGACCTTGAGGTCGCCGGTCTACTCCGCGTGATAGGTGAGGAGCCCGCTGTCGCTGAATCTCTGCTCGGTGCCGCTGTTGGAGAGGCCAAAGACGCGACAGGTGCGGCCGCCGGCCGGTTGGCCCGCGGACGCTTCCGTGTAGGACCAGACCTGACCCACCTGCGCCTTGAACGTACGACTGGTCCGCGCTGGCACGTCGAGCGCCTTGTGTGGCTCGCAATCGTCGTCGAAGAGCCACAGCACGAACGGCTCGCTGCTCGCCGAGGCGGTGCCGCGGACCGGGTCGCCCCACCGGTCGGCGGGGATGTCCCGGTGGAAGTACGCCACGGCTTCCTCGCCCTTGGTCTGCGCGATGCAGGCCCGGGCGAGTTGTGCCCGTGATTCCGCGGTCGCCGTGGGCGCGGGCGGTGTCGAGGAAGACGACCGGGAACTGTTGAGGATGCCCCACCTGTCACCGGTGGGGTGGGCAGCGACGAGCACGAGGGCCAGAACTGCCGCGAGCCCGCCCGACAGCGCGATGGCCCTGGTCCGGCGACGACGGCCGGTAGCGGTGGCGGGGTCCCCTTGAGATGCCACGTCGCGTCACTCCTCCAGCGGCACGGACCGGACCGTTCACTTGGCTGCCGGCAGCAGAGTCTATGGCGCTCCCCGCCCCGGCACTGTCCCGCAAAGGCGGTCCGTGCCGCGTCTACCGCTGGTCGGTCGCGCCTGCCTGCTGCTCAAGACGCAGCATGGCGTTTCGACGACCGTCGTGCGGCGGGCCATCCTGGTCCTCCAGACCCAGGGCTGGGTGCAGGGCGTCCACGGGCTCGGCGTGTTCGTCGCCGACCGCTGAGCGGCCATTGGCACCGATTCCCGAGCGCTGCCGTAGATCTTGGACACTTTCCGTCTGCTCGGCGGGCTCAACTGGTGGTTGCAACACCTAGGAGCTGGGTCATCTTCTCACCTGGGGTGGCCCAGCCCAGGGTCATGCGGGGGCGGTCGTTGAGTTCGTCGGCGACGTGGTCGAGGCCGGCCTGGTC